>NZ_JBIIAY010000116.1:0-9760 GCF_044239655.1 Brevundimonas sp. | reverse complement strand
CAAGCTTTAGCGGGTCCGTGCGACGATGGCGAGACGGATCGCAGCCCTTTCCCGAGCCGCGTCGAAAGGAGTAGAGAGCCGCGATGAACCCACATGTCGCCCCCGCCGTCGCCCTGTCTCAAGACTGGGACACGCTGGATCACGCCAAGTTCGCCGACGAAACCCAGGCGGTCCGGGCCAATCTGACCCGCATCCCCTTCGACGCTGCCGGCCGTCAGGCCGTGGTGGACGAGGCGACGGCCCTGGTCGAACACGCGCGCGCCAGCCAGAAGAAACAGGGCGTCGTCGAGAGCTTCCTGCAGGAATTCAGCCTCGGCACCCGCGAAGGCCTGGCCCTGATGTGCCTGGCCGAAGCCCTGCTGCGGACGCCCGACGAGGACACGCGCGACCGGCTGATCGCCGAGAAGATCGGCTCGGCCGACTGGGCCAGCCATCTGGGTCAGTCCGATAGTCTTTTCGTCAACGCCTCGACCTGGGGCCTGATGCTGACGGGCAAGCTGGTCGACGCCGACGAACAGGCCAAGACCGACCTGCCCGGCTTTCTGACCCGCGTGGCCGGCCGTCTGGGCGAGCCGGTGATCCGCCAGGCCGTGGCCGCCGCCGTGCGCATCATGGGCGAGCAGTTTGTGGTCGGACGCACCATCGAGGCGGCCCTGAAACGGTCGAACCGCGAGGGCTGGCTGTGCAGTTTCGACATGCTGGGCGAAGGGGCCCGCACCACCGCCGACGCCGAACGCTATGAGCGGATCTACGCCGACGCCATCACCGCCGTCGGCAAGACGGCCAAGGGCCAGGGCCCCGAGGCCGGGCACGGCGTCTCGGTCAAGCTGTCGGCCCTGTCGCCGCGCTATGAGGCCACGCACGAAGGCCGCGTCTGGGACGAGCTCTATCCGCGCATCCATCGGCTGGCGAAGATCGCGGCGTCCTATGACATCAACTTCACCATGGACGCCGAGGAGGCCGACCGCCTCGCCCTGTCGCTGAAGCTGCTGGACAGGCTGGCGCATGAAGCCGACCTCGGTAACTGGACCGGCCTCGGGCTGGCGGTGCAGGCCTATCAGAAGCGGGGCCCCGAGGTCATCGAACGCGTCGCCGACCTGGCCCGGACCTCCGGGCGGCGGCTGATGGTCCGGCTGGTCAAGGGCGCCTATTGGGACACCGAGATCAAGCGGGCCCAGGTCATGGGCCGGACCGACTATCCGGTCTTCACGACCAAGGCGGCGACCGACCTCAACTATCTGATCTGCTCTCGCGCCATGATCGACGCGGCACCGCATCTGTATTCCCAGTTCGCCACCCACAACGCCCATTCGCTGGCCGCCGTGCATCGGATGGCGCGAGACCGGTCGGTCAAGATCGAGTTCCAGCGCCTGCACGGCATGGGTGAGGCTCTGTACGACGCCGCGCGCGAGACCTTCGGCCCCATGACCGTGCGCGCCTATGCCCCCGTTGGCGGGCATGAGGACCTGCTGCCCTATCTGGTGCGGCGCCTGCTCGAAAACGGGGCCAACTCCTCCTTCGTCCACGCCCTGCTGGATGAGCGGGTGCCGGCCTCGGCCGTCGCCGCCGACCCCGTTTCCGCTGTCGAACAGCACCCCGATCGCCACGCCAAGATCCCCACGCCCAAGGACATGTACATGGACCGCCAGAACTCGCTCGGCCGGGACTATTCGCAAGGCTCGGACCGCGAGCGCCACCGCCTGGCGCTGGAAAAGGTCGATGCCGAGAAGCTGACATCGGGCCCCATCATCGGCGGGGGCCTGCGCGCCGGGACGAACCCGACCGATGTGGTCAATCCTTACGACGGCATGACCGTCCTGGGGCATGTCTCGGAAGCCACGCAGGGTGACATCGACGCCGCCGCCGACGCCGCCGCGCGCGCGCAAGGTCCGTGGGACCGCATGGGCGGATCGAAACGAGCCCCCGTCCTTCGCGCCATGGCCGACGCGCTGGAGGCCGACCTGGATCGCCTGGTCGCCCTGCTGTCCCGCGAGGCCGGCAAGACCCTGAACGACGGTGTCGCCGAGGTGCGCGAGGCGGCCGACTTCTGCCGCTACTACGCCCTGCTGGCCGAACGCGATTTCGGCGGCCCCCAGACGCTCAACGGCCCGGTCGGAGAGGTGAACCGCTTGGTCCTGCACGGGCGCGGCGTCTTCGCCTGCATCAGCCCGTGGAACTTCCCCCTGGCCATCTTCACCGGCCAGATCGCCGCCGCCCTCGCCGCCGGCAATGCGGTCCTGGCCAAGCCGGCCGAACAGACGCCCCTGATCGCCGCCGAGGCCGTGCGCCTGTTCCACAAGGCGGGTCTGGCCCCTGACCTGCTGGCCCTGTTGCCCGGTCGCGGCGAGACGGTCGGGGCGGCCCTGGTCTCGCATCCGCTGGTCGACGGCGTGGCCTTCACCGGCGGCACTGACACGGCCCGGGCTATCAACCGCTCCCTGGCCGAGCGGCCGGGTGCGATTCTGCCCTTCATCGCCGAGACCGGTGGGCTGAACGGGATGTTCGTGGACACCACCGCCCTGCGCGAACAGGTGATCGACGACGTCATCAACTCCACCTTCGGCTCAGCCGGCCAGCGATGCTCGGCCCTGCGCCTGCTCTATGTCCCGCACGATGCCGCCGACAGCCTGATCGAGGGCCTCAAGGGTGCCCTGGCGGTCCAGGTCGTCGGCGACCCCGCCGATCCGGCCACGGACATCGGCCCGGTCATCGACGCCGACGCCAAGGGCCTGCTCGAGGCCCACCTGAAACGCCTCGAAGGCGACGCGAAGATCATCGCCCGCGCCACGGTCCATCCGGACGCGAAAGGCCACGTCTTCGCCCCGACGATCGCCGAGGTCCCGACCGCCGACTACCTGGAACGCGAGGTCTTCGGCCCCATCCTCCACGTCGTCCGCTATCATCCGAAGGAGTTGCAAACAGTCGCCGGCAAGCTGGCCGCGCGCGGTTACGGCCTGACGCTCGGCGTCCACTCCCGCATCGAGGCCTTCGCCGAAGAAGTCACCCGCCTCGTCCCCGCCGGCAACGTCTACATCAACCGGGGCGTCACCGGCGCCGTGGTCGGCGTGCAACCCTTCGGTGGCGAAGGCCTGTCCGGCACCGGCCCCAAGGCCGGCGGCCCCAACAGCCTGATCCGCTACGCCTCGGAAAAAGCCATCAGCAACAACATCTCCGCCCAGGGCGGCGATCCGGCCTTGCTGAACCTGTAACAACCGGTTCGTTAGGACAGGGTTGTCCAACAGACCGCGCGTTCTGACGAAGAAGGTTCATCACCAAGGGCACGAAGGGTGGGCGGGGGTCACCCTGGGTCCACGAAGAACACCAAGAGACCGAGTATGCGGAGCGTTTTGGGTCGAATGCAGGGCCAGGTTAGCGGTGGCTGCGCCGCCTGGCGTTGCGATCGACGCTCTGCGTCGTTCCCCATATCGCGTCGTTGCGGGAAGGCGAGTTGCCTATCTCCATCACTCGGTGCCTTCGTGTTCTTCGTGGACCCTTCGTGCCCTTGGTGATGAACCTGGTACCGGTCCTACCGTCGTCTATCTCTGGAGCACTCTGGGGACCACCTTTGAGGGGTGACGACGAATCGCCCTCCCCCGCTTGACGGAGGAGGGCGACCACGCGCTAAAGACGGCAACGCTTCCCCTGCGGTTCGGAGCCAGTCCCATGCGTCTCGCCGTTCTGGCCGGTCTAGGTCTCTCGCTGGTGCTGGCCGGGTGCGCGAGCGCGCCGCCACCACCGCCTCCGCCACCGATGTCGCCGGCCTATCCGGCTCCGCCCCCTCCCCCGCCGCCCGGCGGACCGGGCACGACCCAGCTGGACTGGCGCGCCATCATCACCTCGGCCGACCGGGACCGGTACCAGCGTCGTGACGCGGCCTGGAGCCTGGCGCTGGATCAGGCGCGGCGTCAGCCCGGATCGGGCGATCTGGCCGAGGTCGGCACCCTGATCGACCCCCGCGCCGCCCTGCGCGGGCCCGCCCTGTCGCCCGGCGACTATCGCTGCCGGACGGTCAAGCTGGGGTCGCAAGGCGGGCCGGAGGGCCTCGGCTATGTCGTCTACGGCTGGTTCGCCTGCCGCATCGACCAGACGCCGCGCGGGCTGAAATTCACAAAGGTCACCGGCTCCCAGCGCCCGTCGGGCCTGCTGTTCCCCGAGGACGGCGGCCATATGGTCATGCTGGGCTCCATGTCCCTGGCGTCGGAGCCCGCCGCCAACTCCTATGGTCAGCGGCCGGAACGCGATCTGGTCGCGGTGCTGGAGCGGATCGGCCCGGCGCGCTGGCGGCTGGTCATCCCCTGGCCCGAAAACGAGTCCAACCTCGACCTGATCGAGCTGATCCCGGCCTGATGAGACTGGCCTCGTGAGCCCGCCCGGATCAGGCCCTCGGTCGGTCGCCATCGTCGGGGCCGGTCCCACCGGTCTCGCCACCGCCCTGATCCTGGCGCGGCAGGGTCGTCAGGTCGTGGTCCACGAACGGTTCGATCAGGCAAAGCCGGTCGGGGCCGGCTTCATGCTCCAGCCCACCGGCCTGCATGTCCTTGACCGGCTGGGCCTGACCGCACAGGTCGAGGCCCTGGGCCAGCCCCTGATCCATGTCATCGGGCGCGAGGCGCGGCGCGGCCGGGTCGTGCTGGACGTGCGTCTCGACGACCTCCGGGCCCCCCGCCCCGCGCTGGGGGTGCACCGCTCGGCCATCTTCCATGTGCTGCACCAAGCTTGTGTCGCCGAGGGCGTGGATTTCCAGACGGGATATCAGGTCGCGTCTGCGTCCGCCGGTCGTCTGACCGACACCGCCGGTCGCACAGGCCCGACCTTCGACCTGATCGTCGATGCCTCCGGGGCCCGGTCTCCGATCGCACAGGCCCACGGTGCCCGCCGCATGGACCTGGCCTGGGGTGCCCTGTGGGGCACGGTCGCCTGGCCCGGCGCGCCCTTCGACGAGGGGGCCCTGCAACAGGTCTATCGCGGGGCCTCCAAGATGATCGGCGTCCTGCCCTGTGGTGCCCGACCCCATGCGCCCGACCGGCTGGCGACCTTTTTCTGGAGCCTGAAACACGCCGACCACGACGCCTGGCTCGGTGCCGGTCTCGATGTCTGGAAGGCGGAGGTGCTGTCGCTCTGGCCCGAGGTCGCGCCGATCCTGGACGAGATCACCGACCCGGACATGCTGACGTTGGCCCGCTACGGCCATCACACACTGGCGCGGCCAGTCGCCGACCGTCTGGCCATCGTCGGCGACGCCGCCCATTCGACCAGTCCGCAACTGGGTCAGGGCGTCAACATGGGTCTGCTCGACGCCATGGCGCTCGGCGATGCGCTGGACAGTCATGCCGATCTTGACGAGGCCCTGACGGCCTACAGCCGGACGCGCCGCTGGCACATCCGGCTGTATCAGGCGCTGAGCCTGGGCTTCACGCCCTTTTATCAGGCCGATGGAGGGCTGCTGCCCTGGGTGCGCGATCACATCCTGGGCAAGGCGGCGCGGATGCCGTTTGCGCCGCGACTGCTCGCCGCGACGGTGTCGGGCCTGCTGCTCGATCCGCGCCTTAAGGCTTAGCCCGGCCTAGTTGCCCTTGGCTTCGTTGGCGGCACCAGTCACGGCCTGACCGGCTGCGGTGGTGTCCTCGCCCACTCCAGCGACTGTGTTGCAGGCGGCGGTGGTCAGGGCGGCCGCGGCGGCGAACAGGACGAACAGCTTGCGCATGGCGAATACTCTCGGAACTGGCGACGAAGAGGAGCCCGTCGCATCTGGCGGATCAACGCCGCGCGCGACGCTCCGTTCCGACCACATCGCCGGGATCGGTCGGGGTGACCGCTTCGGGCGTGGCGAAGGTCATCCGGGCGATGGTGCCGCCGTTCGGCGCGCGCAGGGTCTCGGCCTCGCCCCTCAGCTGTTTGGCGAAGGCCCCCATGAGGGTGCGACCCACCCCGCCCTTGACGGCCTCCTCGTCCGGGCCCGGTCCGTCGTCCTGAACCTCGAGCACGCTGGTCGCGCCATCGACCTTGAAGCGGACCTGAAGGTCGCCGCCGCGACCCGCAAAGGCGTGCTTCTGCGCGTTGGTGACCGCCTCGACCAGCCACAGGGCCAGGGGTGCCAGCTTGTCGGGATCGACGACCAGACTGTCGGCCTCGATCGAACTCGACACCACCGGACCGCGCCCGGCGTCCGAGGCGACCAGCTGTCCGACCAGTTCGGTCAGGAACTCGCGCGCATCGGCGTGGCGGATGTTGTCCGACTGGTAGAGGGTCCGATAGATCAGGGCGAGCGCCGAAATCCGCTGGCGCGTATCCCCCAGCGCCGCCTTGGCCGGACCGTCGGTCAGGGCCCTTTGCTGCATCGACAGCAGCGACGAGATGATCTGCAGATTGTTCTTCACCCGGTGATGGATCTCGCGCATCAGCGCGTCCTTCTCGCCCAGGCTCTCGTTCAGCATGGCGTCGCGGCTGGTGATGTTCTCGGCCAGTTCGTCGAGCGTCTGGGCCAACAGCCGGATTTCCGACGGGGCGTGGGCGGCCTGCACCGGGCGCACCGAGAACCGACCCCGCGCATAGATGGCGGCGATCCGCTCCAGATAGTCGAGCCACCGCACCACGATCCGCTCGGACACCAGCATGACGGCGGCGAACGCCGTCAGCCAGGCCCCCAGCGGCAGCAGCAGCGACCCGATCGGATTCAGCCGCGCCCAGGACAACAGGCCCGGTGCCGGTGCGGACAGCAGCACATAGACATCGCGCCCCGCCAGGGCCGCGCCCGCATAGACCCGGTGCTGGCCTCGCACGTCATCGGCCTCGAACAGGCCTGATCCACTTGTGCGTGCCCGCTCGACCCAACCCGCCAGCGGCTCGTCGCCCTTCAGAGCGAACGCCTCCGGGTCCGTCGCAATCAGCAGATTGCCGTCGGCGTCGGTCAGCGCTGCCTGCGCACCCTTGGGCAGGGCCGGATCGGTGATGTCGGGCTGGAGGCTGTGCAAAGGCAGCAGCGCCGTCATGACCCCGTCGAACCGCCCCATGGGCCGCTCGACCCGGACGGCCGCAATCAGGGCCGGCTCTTCTCCATTGGCGCGGATGGAGCGGACAACGACCGTATCCTCCCCGGCGCGCGCGCGCTGGAACCAGACGCGGGCGCGCACGGTCTCGGCCGTGGTCGTGGGCGCAAACGGCCGGGAACCACAGATCGGCTCGCCCGTCGCCGAGACCCGGTACAGGGCTTCATAGCCGTCCAGCCGATCGACCAGGGCAGTCAGTCGCGGCGTACAGTCGGGACCGAGCGATTCAGGACTGAGCGCCTCCAGAAGGACGAAGGCGCTCTCCAGCCGGGCTCGCGTCGTGGCGGCCGTCCGGCCGGCGGCCAGTTGCAGGTCGGCGCGACGGTCGGCGTCTTGGCGACGGAAATCGGCCTGGGTCTGGACTACGCCCAGCAGGACGATCGGCAACAATGCCAGGGCCATGGCAAAGCCCAGCCGAAAGCGAATGCCCTGAAAACGTGTCGATTGGGGCCTGAGACCACGACCCAGGCCGCGCCCCCACGACCGGGTCAGCCTGCCCACGCTCAGCCTTGCCTGACGCCGCTCAGACGGTCCGCATCGGCCAGGATGGAACGCATGGCGTCACCCGCCGCGCGGCCGTCGCGGGCATATCCGCCGCGTTCCAGCGTCGCCAGCAAGGCCTTCCTGGCCCGGCTGACCCGGCTCTTGACCGTGCCCACCGCGCACTGACAGATCTCGGCCGCCTCTTCATAGGCAAAGCCGCCGGCACCGACCAGGATCAGGGCTTCGCGCTGTTCCTCGGGCAGGGTGTTCAGGGCCATGCGCAGCTCGTCCAGCGCGACCGGGGCCTCGGGATCGTCCACGGCCACCAGCGTCCGTTCGGCCGCTTCCTGATCCAGCTGGGACTGGCGCCACGACCGGCGCTTCTCCGAATAGAACTGGTTGCGCAGGATCATGAAGGTCCAGGCCTTCATGTTCGTGCCCATCTGATAGCTGGCCCGGGCATCCCAGGCCTTCATCATGGCGTCCTGCGCCAGGTCGTCGGCCGCGGTCGGATCGCCGGTCAGGGTCCGGGCGAAGGCGCGCAGATGCGGGATCAGCGTCACCAGCTCGCGCTTGAATCCGGCATCATCGGCGGATGGGGGCTTGGGCGGGGCGGGGGGCTTGGGAACGGCCGTGCTCATTCGCCGTCCTTGTCACCGGCGGCCTTCTCGTCGGCACTGCGCAGGATGGCCAGAAACTCGTCGGGCACCGGCTCATTGACCACTTCGTCGAACAGGTGACGCAGTTTCACGCCGATGGCCTGCTGTCGCAGCCGTGCCTCCTCCAGCCCGGCTTCGCCGCTGAGTGGGGAGGGCTTGCGCCGTGAAGAGTCTGAATTATCGATCATGGACAAGTCGCCGCCACCCGTTGCACGCATTCGAAAGACCGCCGACGTTGTGTCGCCGACTTCTTGTGGACCTCCCAACGTCGGCCGCTGGACAGAGTTCCTGACAGATGCGCATTTTATAGCCAAGGTTGGCGCTCGGCCATGGAACCGTGGCGGTTGTGATACGTTTGACGCCCATCGCACGATCGGGTTCCCGGTCGTGCATGACTGATATGTCGGGGAATTCTACGATATGAGCCTACTGGCCAGACTTGCGCCGCACCTGCCCTATGTCCGCCGCTACGCCCGCGCCCTGACCGGCGATCAGGCGACGGGCGACAATTACGTCCGTGTCGCCCTGGAGGCGCTGGCCGCCGGTGAGCGCCAGCTGTCGCCCGACATGACGCCACGCGTCGCCCTGTATCAGGTGTTCCACGCCATCTGGTCCTCGACCGGTGCCCAGCTGGAAGACGCCAGCGGTATCGAAAGCCGCAGCGGCGACGACGCCTCGGGCCGCCTGATGCGCATCGCGCCCCGCTCGCGTCAGGCCTTCCTGCTGACCGCGCTGGAAGGGTTCACCCCGTCCGAAGCCGCCCAGATCCTGTCGGCCGACGTTCATGACGTCGAGCGGCTGATCGGTTCGGCCCAGGCCGAGATCGACGCCGAACTGGCCACCGACGTCCTGATCATCGAGGACGAGGCCATCATCTCGGCCGACATCGAAAGCCTGGTCAAGGAACTGGGGCACAATGTCACCGCCACGGCGACGACCCATGACGAGGCCGTCGACGCCGTCGCCCGCCACCGTCCGGGCCTGGTCCTGGCCGATATCCAGCTGGCCGACGGCTCGTCGGGCATCGATGCGGTCAAGGACATCCTGAAGCGGTTCGATGTGCCGGTGATCTTCATCACTGCCTTCCCCGAGCGTCTGCTGACCGGCGAACGCCCCGAGCCGACCTTCCTGATCACCAAGCCGTTCCAGCCCGAGACCGTGAAGGCCGCCATCTCCCAGGCGCTGTTCTTCCACCCCTCGCGCCAGAAGGAAGCCGCCTGACCCCAGGCGAACGCCCGATACGAAAAGCCCCGGCCGCTCACGCGACCGGGGCTTTTTGCTGGCCTTCAGCCGACCTCAGTTCGAGGGCTGGGTCGGGGCGTTGACGTTGGGCGCGTCGCCCGTCCCGACCGGCACGGCCTGGCCGGTCGCGCTCGTCGGCGCATCGGCGGCGGACGGGATGGTGGCGTCGTCGCTGAACGCCTGGGCATCCACCGCCTGCTGGCCGTTGTTCGGGTTCTGGCTGGCAAAGCCACCGTTGGACAGGAACCACATGCCCAGCAACAGTACGGCCGCCGCCCCGGCCGAGACGATCAGGATCAGCAGAATACGCCCCCCCGGCCGGGCACCCCG
>NZ_JBIIAY010000115.1:0-9818 GCF_044239655.1 Brevundimonas sp. | reverse complement strand
ACCGTCCAGGTGCCGCTCGTGGTCAGGACGGTGGTCTCGACCCGCCCACCGCCGAAGGGAAAGGCCACCGCGCCCGTGGTCCGGTCCACGGTCATGGCGGCGAGCCAGGTCGAGCCGTCGGCGCTGACCTTGAGCGTAAAGTCGTCGTCGCCGATCAGGCCCAGTTCGGCCCGCCCGGAATAGCCGCTCTGGAACAACAACGATCCGACGTCGGTCGCCGTGTCCTTGTTGAAGGTCAGGCGCAGGTCGCCGTCGCCGCCGTCGGAGACCGACCGTGCGGTCCACAGCGCCTTGTTCAGCCGGGCGGCGAAGGGGTTGGTGGCGTCAGCCGTGGTGTCGAGACCGAGCCGGGTCAGGGCCTGGACCGCGCCGAGTTGCTCACCCAGTGGCGACCAGCCGGTCGAGGTCCGTATCGCCAGCCGGGCCTGATCCGCGACCCAGGCGACGAGGCCGGACGGGGCCGCGACAACGACCCACCCGCCGGCCTCGAACCGGACGAGGTCGTCGGCGTCGAAGGCCGACCAGACGCCGCCGGTGGGTGCGGTGGGCAGGATGTAGAGGTCGCCGTCCTCGGGGTCGGCGGGCTGGGTCGTGGTCGTATCGCTGACCACCGCGCACTGGACGAGGGCGTCCAGCCGGGTCAGGGCCTCGTTGAGGGTGACGTGTTTCTGAAGCTGGCCGGCGGCCAGATAGGGAAGCCCAAGGCGGGCGCTGGTATCCATGACGATCTCCGTTGCTGTCGGAGATCAGTCTGGGGGCGCGGCGAACCTGGGCGCGTCGGGATGGGGTCTCGACGCTGCAATCCCTTGTGCGGCAAGGGATTGGTGGGCCGAGGTTTGAAAGTTCGAGGCTGCCGACAAGCCGGATTTCTTCTTCCTCCGCCTGCGGGAGAAGAAGGGCGGAGATGCGGGGAGGCCCGTGGAAGGGCTCTGAAGGCCTCCCCGCTGACCGGCTCGCGGCTGTCAGGACCGCGCGCGGCCGCCAAGGCGTCCGAGCGACGAGCCGATCTGGGGCAGGTACGGCGAACGTCCGCCTGCGGATGACGGGAAAATCGTCAGTCGTGCAGATAGACGACACGGCGCAGGTTCCGGTCGCCGCGCACGGTCTCCAGATGCCGGTCATGATCGCCCGAGGCGCGGGCCGCGCTTTCAGAGTCCTCGACCCAGTGGGTGGAGGCGATGTCCTTTTGCAGGGCCTTGGCGGCCAGCAACTGGCCGGGGAAGAAGGTGTCGACGACGTCGCCCGCGATAGGGACCGTGCCCGTGGCGGTATCCACCGCCATATAGGCCGCCATCTGGGCCAGGGTCGAAGGCGAGGCCTTGGCGCGGAGTGCCTGAAGGATCAGCCAGCCGCCGGTGCCGACCGTATAGACGGTGCCGACCACCGGCACCCAAGTCAGAAGACCGTCGAGGCCCAGGCCGAACGGCCCGATACCGATGACCCGGTCGGACAACTTCTTGACGCCCTCGACATTGGACCAGATCTTCTCGATATCCGCGATCGTGCGCCGGGCCATGGTATCTTCCTTCATCGCGGCCGAGGCGGCGGCGACTGTAACGCCCCATACCGACCCGCGTTCACGAGGAAAGCAAGCGCATGAGGCTGAGCGTGCATAGGCCGGCCGTTCCGACCGTTCGCCAGATCGCAACAGGGGCGGCCATGTTGGCGCTGGGGCCCTCTCTGGCGATCGGTGCGGCGGGGCTGAGCGGGATCGGGCACCGGTGGGTGGATATCCTGGCCCAGTTCACAGGACCGGCAGTGGCGGTGTGCGTGGCGATCCTGATCGTGACGCTGGTGGCGCGGCTGTGGATGGCGGCGGGGGTCGGCGGGGCGGTGGCTCTGGTGTTGTTGGCGGCCGGGGCGCCGCAGTGGTTTCCACCGAAGGGCCGGGCCGAAGCGGGCGCGCCGGTCGTGACGCTGTATACGGCCAATCTGTGGGTCTGGAACCGGGATGCGGAGGCGATCCGGGCCTCGGTGGCGGCCAGTGCAGCCGATGTGGTGGTGCTGATCGAGACGCCGGTTCCGATGCTGGATGATCTGGACGTGCTGCTGCCCGATCAGCCGAACCGGGTGGTGGAGACCGGCGGGGCCTATGCGGTGGACGGGACGGTGATCGCCTCACGCTGGCCGGTGCGGAAGGTCGAGGCGCGGGGCGGGATGAACCACGTCGCGGCGGTGGTGGAGACGCCGCTGGGGCCCGTGACGGTGTTCGCAATCCACCTGACGCGGCCCTGGCCCTATCAGTTCCAGTGGGGGCAGATCAGCCAGGTGATGGCGCTGGACGACTCCATGCAGGGACTGGAGGGGCCGGTGGTGGTGACAGGCGATTTCAACAGCGTGTCGAGCGCGCGGATCGGGCGTCAGATCAAGGGGGAACTGGGGCTGATCCCGGCGCCGGGCTGGCCGGGGACCTGGCCTGAAGCGCTGCCGTCACCGCTGGGGATCACGATCGACCAGGTCTATCGCAGCCCGGACCTGGCCCTGATCGAGCGTCGCTTGGGGCGGCCGACGGGGTCGGACCACCGGCCGGTGGTGACTCGGCTCACGCGGTCAGAGAGGCAATGACGCGGGCCAGCCGTTCGGCGTGGCCCTCGGTCGGGAAGTCGTCGGCGATCCAGCCGGCCTCGAAGGCGGCGAGTACCCGGCCGGTGTCGGGACCGGCGGGCAGGCCGGCCGCCGCGACCTGACGCCCGCCGACCGGCAGACGGGGGATGGGCCAGGCGTCGGCGAGGTCGAGCCAGGGGGCGGCGGCGGCGGCCCTGTCTGTCTCGGCGGCGGCGCGCTGGACCCGGTCGCGGAAGGTCTCCCGGCCCAGGCGGTAGAGGTGGGCCCGGGCCGTCGGCGCGGTCATGTCCAGGTCGATCTCGCCGGACGCGGCGGCGACCAGGCGCAGACGGTCGGGGTTGGACAGGCGCAGGGCCCGGGCTGTGGCCTCGACGCTTTCAGGGTCGGCGGGCAGCAGAGACGAGAGGCGCAGGACGGGGTCCGGGCTGATCTCGACCATCCGCTCAAACGTCGTCAGCGCTGCGGTGTCGGGCAGGATCCGGGCCAGCACGCCGGAGCTGGCCATGGCGGCGATCGGCGGGCGGGGATCGGGGGCGCGCAGCAGCTTGAGCAGTTCGCGCGAGACCCGCTCGGCCGACAGCCGGACCATGCCCTCGGCGAGGGCCGCGCAGGCGGCGAGGCCCTCCGCGTCCGGTGCGCCCCGGCCGTACCAGGCGAAGAAGCGGAAGAAGCGCAGAATGCGCAGATAGTCCTCGCGGATGCGCGTTTCGGCGTCGCCGACGAAGACCACGCGGCCCGCGCGGGCGTCCTCGACGCCATGGCCGGTAGGGTCGAACACGGTTCCTGAGCCGTCGGCGTACAGGGCGTTGAGGCGGAAATCGCGCCTCTGGGCATCCTCGGACCAGTCGTCGGTGAAGGCGACGGTGGCGTTGCGGCCATCTGTCGAGACGTCGCGGCGCAGGGTGGTGATCTCATAGGGCGCGCGGCCCGAGACGGCGGTGACCGTGCCGTGGGCCAGGCCTGTGGGCACCACCTTGAGGCCCGCGGCCTTCAGCGCCGCCATGGCCGCTTCGGGTTTCAGCCGGGTGGCCAGATCGATGTCGTCGACGGGCTGGTCCATCAGGCTGTTGCGCACGCAGCCGCCGACGAAGCGGACGCAGCCCTCTCCGCCCGCGGCCTCCAGCGCGGCGATGACGGCGCGGGTGGCGCGGCTGGTCAGCCAGGGCTGGTCGGCGACGGTCGTCATGCGGCGTTCTCGTCTGCCCTCGTATCCTCGCCGTACAGGCGGGCGTGCAGGCCCCGGACGATGCCTGCCGTCACGCCCCAGATATAGCGCTCCTGCCACGGCATGGCCCAGTACCAGCGACGCGGGCCGGTCTCGGGGTCGTAGTGGTCGCGGCGGTGGTTGGCGACGTCCATCAGGAAGTCGAACGGCACCTCGAACACCTCGGCGACCTCGTCGGCGCTGGGGGTCAGGCGAGGTGGTTCGGTCAGCCAGCCGACGACCGGCGTGATGCGAAAGCCGGTGCCGGTCTCATAGGTGTCGCCCAGGCCCAGGACCTCTACGACGGACGGCGACAGGGCGACCTCCTCGTCGGCTTCGCGCAGGGCCGCCTGCACCGCCGTTTCGCCCGCGTCGAGGCGGCCGCCGGGAAAGGCGATCTGGCCGGTGTGGCTGGTAAGGGTGTCCGAGCGGCGGGTCAGGAGCACGGTCGGGCCCTCGGCATGGGCGATGATGGGGATCAGAACGGCGGCGGGGCGCAGGGCCGACACGGCCGGAAACATCGTCCGGTCCCGATCCGGGTTCAGGTCGAAGTCCGAACGCACCGGCCGACGATCCGGGCTCCAGGTCTCGATCGGGTCCAGACCGGCGGTCAGGCGCGTCTTGAGATCGTGCAGCGGGTGGGTCGCACTCATTCCACCCCGGCTCCGACAGGACCCAGCGGAAAGGCCTGGCCACAGGAGGTCACGGTCAGGCGGCCGTCCACGACCTCGGCCATCTCGACCAGGTCGTAGAAGACGCTCCGGACGATCCGGGCCTCAAGCCCCCGACGCACGTGGATGCGGGGCGCGGGTTCGCCGGTTGCGGGGTCGGTCTCCACCGTGATCGGATGGGCGGCGTCGGCGGTGACATCGTCGCCGACGTCGGTGGTGAAGACCAGGGCGTCGTCCCGGCGCTCCATCGCCACGGCGCGGAACGGCAGGTCCTCGACCGTGATCCGCATCTTCTCGGCCGGGGTGACCAGATGATAGCCGTCGGGGTCGAGCCTCAGGACGGTCGAGAACAGCCGGACCAGTTCCCTGCGTCCGATCGGCGAGTTCTCGTGCATCCAGGTCCCGTCGGCGCGGATGACGATGTCGATGTCGCCGCAATGGTCGGGGTGCCACAGATGCACCGGCGGCAGGCCGCGACCGGGCGCCTGTTTGGCGGCGGCGGTGATCGCGCTGAGGCCTCCGGAGGGCGGGGTGTCGGTCATCGTCCTGACTTAGGCGCGGAGAGTGGCTGCGTCATCATGTGTGTCTATTGGTACGCCTCAACCTGCTCAAAAGTCGTCATCCTCGGGCTCGTCCCGAGGATCCAGAAACACCGGCTTCCGCCGCTGGTGCCGAAATGTGTGATAACTTCAGGACCGCAACAGCCAGGACACACCGTGAGTCTGGATCCTCGGGACAAGCCCGAGGATGACGGAACAGTAGAGGTTGTCGAAGATGATCGGGGAAGGACAATCACTGATGGCCGTCAAGCTTCATTCCAGTTTCGCCATCCATCCCGGCCCATGGCTCAGGGATGAGGTGGTCGAGCCCAGTGGGCTGAGCGTGACGGATCTGGCGCAGCGGCTGGACGTGACGCGACAGGCCCTGAGCGGGCTGTTGAACGGCCGTGCCGGGCTGTCTGCCGAGATGGCCATTCGCTTCGAGAAGGCGTTCGGCCTGAGTGCGGACACCCTGCTGAGGATGCAGACCGCACATGATCTGTCGAATGCGCGCAGTCATCAGGACCGGATACGGGTCGAGCCGATCGCGGCCTGAAGCGATCCTTCAGACCGGCCGCGCGATCCCCGTTGGTGCCGGAGCCGTCACGGGCAGCCACAGGATGCGGCGCGGGTCGGCGGGGCCTTCGAGGCGGAGGGCCGGGGCGGGCTCGAAGCCGAAGCGGGTGAAATAGGACAGGTCGCCGACCAGCAGGATGCCCGCGACGTCGCAGCGTTTGGCATAGTCGATACAGGCGGCGACCAGATCGGCACCCAGACCCGCCTTGCGGTCGTCGGCGGCGACGGTAATGGGGCCGAGGAACAGGGCCGGCTGGCCCTCGATCTCGATCGACCAGAGGCGGACCGACCCGACCATCCGCGCGCCGTCACGGGCCACGAAGCCGGCGGCCAAATGAGCACGCTCGCGGACACGCTCGGCGGTCTTGGCGTAGCGGCCGGGACCGAAGGCGGCCATGATCAATGCGTCCGCTTCGGCGCGGTCGCGGGGCTGCTCGGGGGTGATGACGAGCGTGTTGATGTTGGCGGCGACGGACATGAGGCGCGCCTGCTAATCGCAATGGGCGGCGGGTTCAAGGCAAGGCTTGATGACGCAAGAGGCCTTCACTCAAACTCCCTTCCTAAAGTTCGTCATCCTCGGGCTTGTCCCGAGGATCCAGAAACACCGAAGGCGATCCTGAAACCCGGCATCCAGATTTGCGTCAGCAGCACGACCCCATAGCCCCACCGTGAGTCTGGATCCTCGGGACAAGCCCGAGGATGACGGAATGAGGTTGTGGTCCAGCCCTTTTCCTTCTCAGCCAGCCTTGCTGAAATCCGGCGCTCGCTTCTGGGTGAAGGCCATGAAGGCTTCCATGGCTTCGGGGCTGGACATCTGGGAGCCGAAGGCCTCGCCCTCGCGCTGCATCAGGGCCCAGAGGCCTTCGGCGTCGCGCATCAGGCGCTTGGTCTTCCTGATGGAGTTGGGCGCGCGAAGGGCGACCTTGGCGGCAAGGGAGGCGGCGGTCGCATCGACGTCTGCCGAGGGCACGCAGCGATTGGCGAGGCCCCAGGCCAGAGCCGTGGGACCATCGATGGCCTCGCCGAGGGCGAACATCTCGAAGGCGCGCTGATGGCCGATCGCCATGGGCAGCAGCATCGACGACGCCGCCTCGGGGGCCAGGGCCAGGTTGACGAAGGGCACCGACAGCAGGGCGTCCTCGGCGACGACCACGAGGTCGCAGTTGAGCAACAGCGTCAGACCGATGCCGACGGCCCGGCCACGCACGGCCGCCACCGCCGGCTTGTCCAGATCGGCCAGGGCACGCAGGAACTGGAACACGGGCGCCTCGATCATCTGGGCCCCACCGCCCGCCTGGCTGATGGCGATAAAGTCCATGATGTCGTTGCCGGCCGAGAAGCTGTCGCCCTCGGACCGGAACAGGATGACGCGCACGGCGTCGTCGTTACGGGCGCGGTTCGTCGCCTCGGCCAGGACCGAATACATCGCCTGGGTGATCGAGTTCTTCTTCTCGGGCCGGGCCAGGGTGACGGTCAGGACGCCGTCGGCCAGATCAGTACGGATGGGATCGCTCATGCGTCGGTTTCCGGGGCTTCGAGGGGTTGAGGGTTGACGGCGACCCACCAGTCGACGCCGTCGGCATCACGGTCGCGTCGGATCAGGCCACGATTTTCCAGGCAGTTGAGGTGGGCCAGGCTCTCGCCCGTGGCCATGCCGAACACCCCGTCGCCGATGGGGCGGGCGAACAGGCTGGAGAAGACGTCGATGGCGCGTTTCGGAGTCCGCAGCGACCGCTCCAGCCGGCGCAGGCCGGTCTCGTGTCCCCGCTTGAGCGCGTCCAGCCGGGTGTGGACGCCGGTGAAGGGCTCGCCATGGGCCGGCAGGATCAAGGTCTGCGCCGGCAACAGATCGCGCAGTTTGTCGAGCGACGTCAGCCAGTCGGCCAGGGGATCCTGAAGCGGCTCGGTCGGCCAGACAGAGACGTTGGAAGAAATCCGCGGCAGAATCTGGTCGCCCGAGATGAAGACGCCGTCCGACCGGCGCCACAGGCAGACGTGTTCGGGGCAGTGGCCATTGCCGATCACGACCCGCCAGACGTCGTCGCCGATGGCCACATCGTCGCCTTCGCTCAGACGCCGGTAGCTCTGCGGCATCGACGAGACGCCGCGACCGAAGCGACCGAACTCCCGGCGATAGGTCTCGATCCGGTCCTCATCCCAGCCGGCGGCGCGAAGGAAACGGACCCCCTCCTCCGGCGCGGGCTGGCCGGTGTCTGCGAGCAGCATCCGGCAGGTGATGTATTCCAGCCGGGACATCAGCAGCGGCGCGCCGGTCCGCGCGCACAGCCAGCCGGCCATGCCGACGTGATCGGGGTGCATGTGGGTGCAGATCACCCGCGTGATCGGCCGCCCGCCCAGCGGGCCCGCAAGCGCGGCCTCCCAGGCCTCGAGCGACGCCTGGGTGTTCAGACCGGTATCGACCAGCACCCAGCCGTCGCCGTCCTCGATCGCATAGACATTGATGTGGTTCAGCGACATCGGCAAAGGCAGCCGCATCCACAGAACGCCCGGCGCGGCCTGGACCGCCGCGCCGGGTTCGGGCGGCGTGCCGAGGGGATAGGTCAGGCCCCGGTTGCCGGAACCCGCGTCGACCGTACCGTCCTGTGTGGTGATGACTGCGCCGTCGGCCAAGTCCGTCTCCTATCGAAACGAAGCTTTAGGCCCGAGGTTGGGCGTCGTCCAGATCACGCAGGGTAAGCGGTGGCGCAAGTTTCGCCGACGGTGGACCCATGTCCGCCTTGACCCCGCCACATGACCCCGGCATGGCTCCGCCACGTCGTACCCGTTGTCCGTCTGGAGCCGTCTTCGTGTTCACTCGATTCCTTCCTGCGGCCGTCGCCGCCCTGTCTCTGACCCTCGGGTCCGTCCCGGCCCTCGCCCAGGAAAATCCCGCTGTCGCGGCCCGGACCCAGGAAGCGGTCACCAATGCGGCCCAGCAACGGCAGGACCGCCAACAGCGCCAGAACCGCAACAGCCGGGCCCCCGCCGCCCCGACCCCGGAACAGAACAAGGCCGCCGCCGACGCCCTGATCGCCGCCACCGGCAGCACCTGCCAGACCACCGAAGTCGTCCTGCGCGGCCAGATCGGCGAGGGCCAGAACGCCTATGAGGTCGCCTGCGCCACCGGGCCGGGTCTGGTGCTGATCGGATCGACCCCGCCCCAGGCCGTCGACTGCATCGCCCTGTTCGGCCAGGCCGACATGGCCCGCGCCGCCGATCCGGACGCCGACGTCGGCCTGCAATGCCAGATCGAGGCCAACAAGGACGTCCTGAAGGTCGTCAAGCAATATGCCGCCGAAGCCGGCGTGAACTGCACGATCGACGCCGGTTCGGCGGTCGGCAAGTCCGAGGCCGACGGCCTGGTCTATGAGGTCGGTTGCACCGGCGTGGACGGCGTCCGCATCGAGAAGGCGGCGTCGGGCTGGACCCGGACCTCCTGCTTCCAGATCGCCTCGTCGGGCGGCACCTGCCGCTACACCACCCCCGCCGAACAGTCGGCCACGCTGAAGACCTGGCTGGCGCCCAGCGCGGCGTCCGACTGCGACGTGACCCAGTCCCGTTTGATGGGTGCCAATGCCAACGGCTCTTTCTACGAAGCCAAATGCGCCGCCGGAAACGGTCTGATCGCCCGCTTCAACACCGAGATGGCCGTGCAGCAGATCTACCCTTGCGAAACCGCCCAGCTGATCGGCGGCGGCTGCAAACTGACCGTGGTTCCGCCGGCCCCGGCCGCTGCGGCTCCCGCCCAGTAAGAGCGTCACGACGCCGTGACCGCCTCTGGGTTGCACCCGGGGCAATCCAGGGCCACAGTGCCTCCTTTCGGACACGATTGGAGGCGGTCATGCGGGCTCACTGGAAACAAATTGCGGGGGTCGTCTGCGGTGCCCTGATGCTGGTGACGGCGTCGGCCGTAGCGGCACAGACTCCCGGCAATGGTCAGATCGTCGGACCCGGCGGTCTGGCGACCGGCGCGCGCAGCTTCTCGACCAAGCTGACCGACCCGATGGCCGCGACGGTGACGGCGGTGACGCCGACCCGGCTAGATCGGCAACGCAATCGCAACGGCGTCTATACCCGCAACCCGTCGGTCAACGAGGTCGTGTCCGCCGCGCAGTCCGAGATCAACACCGCCAACGTCGACTGTCGCGTCGTCGAGGCCAGTCTGATGGGCTATAATTTCGAGCAGCAGGCCGTCTATGAGGTCTCCTGCGGGACCGGCATGGGCTATGTCGTCGGCGCTTCGTCGCCGCCCACGGTCACCGA
>NZ_JBIIAY010000216.1:0-2511 GCF_044239655.1 Brevundimonas sp. | reverse complement strand
ATGGCCGGTGCGGGGCGACATCGTTCGTCGGTTCGGGCCGGTGGCCATGGGCGAGCGCAACAACGGCATCAATATCGGGGCCGAAGCGGGGGCCGAGGTCCGCGCCGCCGCCGCAGGGCGCGTCGCGTATGTCGGGGACGATCTGGTGGGGCAGGGGCTGACGGTGCTGATCGTGCATCGCGACGGCTGGCGGACGGTCTATGGCCATCTGGGCTCGGCGACGGTGGCCAACAACGCCGACGTCCGGGCGGGCCAGCAGATCGGCACGGTCGGGCTGACCGCCGGCGACGGGCGGCCCTCGATCCATTTCGAGACCCGGCGGATGCAGGGCGACAACCCCTTGGCGGTCGATCCGCTGACGGTGTTGCCGCGGTAGTTCTCCCTCCCCCGGAGTGGGGAGGGACGGCGTAGCGGAGCGAAGCCCGGGTGGGGAATTTCACACGGCCCCACCCGGCTTCGCCTGCGGCTCAGCGTCCCTCCCCATGAAGGGGAGGGAGATCGTTGCAATGACGGGCGGCGGGCACTAGGTATCGCGCCTTCATTTCAACGGGCCCGTCAGCGGTGCCCGCGTTCGGGATTGTCCACACCATGCCTACTGAAGCCGGCCTCATGGGCACGATCATGCAGTTCCTGCCGTTCGTGGCGATCTTCGTGCTGTTCTACTTCCTGCTGATCCGGCCGCAGCAGAAACGCGCCAAGGAGCATGCGGCGCTGATCGCGGCGGTCAAGCGCGGCGACACCATCGTCCTGTCGTCGGGCCTGATCGGCAAGGTGACGCGGGTCGAGGATGCCGAGGTCAACGTCGAGATCGCACCGTCCGTGAACGTCCGCGTGGTCAAGGGCATGATCGCCGAGGTGCGCAACCGCACCGCCATCGCCGCGAACGACACCAAAGCCGTCACCAAGGCCTGATCCTCAGCGTCGCCGACCCGTAAGGCTTTCCCATGGTTCAGCAGTCGCGCTGGAAAATCATCGTAGTGGTGCTGGCGCTCGTGTTCGGGCTGCTGCTGGCCTACCCGAACCTGCTGTCTCAATCGCAGAGAGACGCCCTGCCGGGCTGGCTGCCCAAGAACGGGCTGAGCCTGGGGCTGGACCTGCAAGGCGGGTCTTACCTGCTGCTCGAGGTCGATGTGCCGGCCATGCGGGCCAAGCGAATCGACAACATGGTCGAGGACGCGCGGGTGACGATGCGGGAGGGCAATTTCCCCACCAACGCCTTCCAGCGCGAAGAGGGCGGGGTCGTCGTCACCCTGGCCAACCCAGCGCAACAGGACGCCGCCCTTGAGGCCATGCGTCTGCTGGCCGGCGGGCCGAACCAGCAGGGCGTCCAGGAACGCGCTGCCAGCCGCCTCGGCAACGACCGTATCCGCTATGCCTTCACCGACCAGGCCATGAGCGCCATGGCCGCGACCGCCGTCGATCAATCCATTGAGGTGGTGCGCCGCCGGATCGATTCGCTGGGCACGCGCGAAACCTCCATCACCCGCCAGGGTGCCGACCGCATCGTGGTCCAGGCCCCGGGCGAGAGCGACCCCGCCGCCCTGGAACGGGTCATCGGCCAGACCGCCCAGCTGACGTTCCAGATGGTCGAGGACGATCCCGAACTGATCAACCTGGCCCTGCAAGGCTCGGTGCCACCGGACTCGGTCCTGATGGTCGATCAGGACGGGGTCACGCCCCTGTTGATCAAGAAGCGGGTGCTGGTCTCGGGCGAGCAACTGACGCGGGCCTCGGTCGATTCGGACCAGAACGGCCGCCCGGCCATCGGCTTCCGCTTCGACGGCGTCGGCGCACGGCGCTTCGCCGCCGCCACCGCATCCGAGAACATCGGCAAGCGGTTCGCCATCATTCTGGACAATCGGGTCATCTCGGCCCCGAACATCATTGGCACCATCCCCAGCGGCCAAGGCCAGATCACCGGAAACTTCTCGATCGCCGAGGCGTCCGAGATGGTCAATCTGCTGAACGGCGGTGCCCTGCCGGCGCCGCTCAAGGTCGAGGAACGCCGGACCGTTTCGGCCGAACTGGGTCAGGACGCGGTCGAGGCGGGGGCTCTGTCCACCGCGATCGGCTTCATCATCATCGTGGTCTTCATGTTCGCGACCTACGGCTTCCTGTTCGGCGGGGTGTCGGTGATCGGCCTGCTGCTGAACGGCCTGCTGATCGTGGCGGCCATGTCGCTGACGGGGGCCAGCCTGACCCTGCCGGGGATCGCCGGTCTGATCCTGACCTTCGCCGTGGCGGTTGACGCCAACGTGCTGATCTATGAGCGGATGCGTGACGAGGCGCGGGCCGGGCGATCGGTGATCGCCAGCATGGACGCGGGCTTCAACAAGGCCATGGGCACCATCATCGATGCCAACCTGACCAGCCTGGTCGCCGCGGGCATCATGTTCGTGTTCGGTGCCGGGCCTGTGCGGGGCTTTGCCTGGACCCTGACCATCGGGGTGTTCACCTCGGTGTTCTCGTCCGTGCTGGTGGCCCAGGTGCTGCTGGCCTGGTGGCTGAAGA
>NZ_JBIIAY010000114.1:0-9922 GCF_044239655.1 Brevundimonas sp. | reverse complement strand
CTCGATCAGCAGTCCGGACACCCCCGCGACCTTGCCGGTCACGACCAGGGGATCGATGGCTTGAACGGCTGAGACGAGGTTGTGCATCGCGTTAACGAATGCGGGATCGTGGTTAACGGGGGGTGAAGGGTGGGGCCGGTCGGGACCGTGAAACGCGCGGATTCCCGGCATCACGTCTGAGGCGGACTGACGCGAACAATCGCCCGCCCTCTACTTTTCGAGGTATGGCCGCGCCCCTGCCGTCGCCTATACTGAGCCCGGTCGTTCCAGGAGTTCAGTATGTCGCGAGCCGTGTTGATGAACGGGGCGGATCGCCCCGAGGTGATGACGGTCGAGAACGCGACGGGCGATCGGGCGTGGGCGGCGATCCCGGACGACGCCCTGTCCGGCACGGATGGGGACGACAGAACCTTCTTCACTTCGCCAGATATGGATGGTGGGGCCGGGTTCGACACCGTCGATTTCTCCTACCGCATCGTCTTTCACGGCGAGTACTACGGAAGCCTCACGCTTCGACCGGGCGAAACGCCAGGCTCGGTCGCGGTCTGGACGACCAACTTCGTTCGGGGCGGCTCTGCCCCGGACTCGCTGGTGGGGACTTTCACGAATTTCGAGCAGATCCTGATGGGTTACAGGATGAGCGTGGCCTTGCAGGACACGACCCAGGACTGGTCGGTCACCGGCTTCGACATGACCTTCGCCTTCATTGCGACGGGATCGGGGAACGACACGATCACGGGTGGCTCGACCGACGACACTCTCAATCCGGGCTCTGGGTCAAACACCGTCCACGGCGGACGCGGTGACGACACGGTGACCTTGACCGTCGCCTACGCAGACTCGGTGGTTACGCACTCGGACGGCGTCTTGCGGATCCAGACCGGGAACGCCGTCAACCTGTTGACGGGTGTTGAGCACGTGGTGTTCACCGACCGTGTTCTGGACCTGTCCCAGGACGGGGTGATTGCCCCGGCGGCCCGGCGGGTGTCTGCCCGCGAGGGTGGAACAACGGCGCTTACGGCGACAGCAGGAGCCGACATCATGGTCGGCTATGTGGGGGGGGAAATCATCGACGGCCTGGCCGGCGACGACTGGCTGTACGGAGCCAGCGGCGTGGATACGCTCAAGGGCGGACTGGGCAACGACTACATCGATGGTGGGGTCGAGTCGCCTTACGACATCGCCGTCGACATAGCCGTGTTCGAGGGCAATTTCGCCGACTACAGCTTCAGCCTGTCGAACGGCATCTGGACCGTGTCCGGCGCGGCCAGCGGCACCGACCGCGTCGTCAATATCGAGACCTTCCGATTCGCCGACCGCAGCATCACCGTCGGCCCCAGCGGCCTGGTCCAAACGGGAACGGACGGAGCCGACACCCTGACCGGTACGGCCGGCCCGGATGAGCTTTCGGGCCTTGGCGGCAACGATACGCTCGACGGTGGAGCTGGTGCCGATATCCTGAACGGCGGCGACGGGGACGACGTGCTGGACACGGGCGAGCGCCTTGTCACCCTGCCTTCGGGCCAGACGACCTCACCGGCATTCCAGGGGGTCGTCAACGTCAATGACGTCGTCAATGGCGGAGCCGGAAATGATGTGATCCGCGCTGCGGGCGTTTCCAACGGAACCGTCCTGAATGGCGACGACGGCGACGACACGATTACGGCGGGCTGGTCGGGATTCGTCTATATCGCAGGGCGTGGAACCCCCGTCTCGGCTGCGGTCGATGGAGCGCCGATCCGCATAAACGGTGGAACGGGCAATGATCGCATCACCGCCTTCTCTCACGCAGTTATCGACGGAGGCGACGGGAATGATATCATTGCAGCAGGCTATTTCGAGCTTGCCGGCTTCGTCCAGAACGTCGTGCCCACCGGCGTAGACGTCACCGTACGTTTAACGGGCGGCGCCGGAGCGGACACGTTCGAGTTCAAGCGACCCGTCGGTACGGCTGTCGTCACGGATTTTGAAGTGGGCGTCGATCGTCTGGATTTCTCACGCGCCGGCTCTCAGGGCTTGCTGGGCGCCGCCTCGGGGGACTTGGTGGTGCTGGCCAGACAAGGCGCTGACACTTTGATCGTCGATCCTGGGACAGAGTTTGTCATCGCTCGCCTTCTGAACGTCGATCCCGCTTCACTGACGGCTCCGACCTTTGTCAACAACGCTGGCGGCACCCAGGCCAACCCTACACCGTATGTCACGCCCTCGCGGATTTTCGCCTATGGGACCGAGGCGTCAGATCAGATGCAGGGTCAGACCGATGCGTTCGGAGGGGGCGGCGATGATTTCCTGACGGCGGGGTGGCTCTCCGCGACGCTTTATGGCGGCGCCGGCAACGACATGATCCTGGGCGGTCAGGCGTCGGATGCGCTCATGGGCGGGATTGGGGGCGATGAACTGCGCGGCTATGCAGGGGATGACCGGCTCACTGGAGGGGACGGCGACGATATCTTGCTCGGGGGCGATGGCGACGACATCATCGAGGGCGGCATAGGAAACAATCTCATCAGCGGCGGCGCCGGCGCGGATCGGATGAGCAATGGCAATGGATATGCCAGGTATGTCTACGCTGCGGCCACGGACTCGACGGTTGAGCGTCCAGACACCATTTCAGGATTCTTGACCAGGAGCGGGACGAGAGTCCAGAGCGATCAGATTGATCTGACGGCCTTGACAGTAAATCGGATAAGTATTGTCAGGGTAGAGACCTACGAGAGCAGGGTGTTTGTAGACACCCCAGACGGCCAGATGTCGATCATCGTCTCCAACGGCATCAACGCACAGGATATACTTTATAACGGCTCGTTCGGTGTGACCATGATCGGGCTGGACGTCTCCACGTCTCCTGCCGGAGAGAGGGACTTCTTTTACGGTAGCGAGCGCGCCGATGCGATGTTTGGCGGTCTCGGAGGCGATGTGCTCCAGGGGCGAGGCGGGGCGGACGCCCTGGCCGGTGGGGCCGGATCCGACGTCTTCGACTATGCTGCTGTGACGGACTCCAACGCTGCGGCCTATGACAACCTTTATGACTTCGAAACCGGTATCGATCGGATCAACATCTATGGATTGAACCCGACCTCGATCAGCATCATCCGCACGGACAACGGCTCCAGCTTCGTCTTCGCCCAGATGCCGGGCGGAGATTTCCAGTTGGCGGCGGACCGGCGGGCCATCAACGGGAACGACTTCTCATACGCCAACGGCTTCGGCGTCTATATGGTTGGATCGAACAACGCGGACGAACTGGTCGGTTCAACGCAGGCCGATCCGATCCAGGGCGGGGGCGGCGGTGACGTCATCACCGGCGGCGGCGGCGCGGATGCGATCTCAGGCGGGGCCGGTTCGGATCGGTTCGTCTATCGGGTCGCGTCCGAGTCCAGCCAGGCCGCCGGATATGACAACCTCTACGACTTCGAGACCGGGATCGACTTCATCGACCTGACGTTGCTGAACACCACCTCGATCAGCATCATCCGCACGGACAACGGCTCCAGCTTCGTCTTTGCACAGACGGCGTCGGGTGACTTCCTGACCACCGCCGACCGGCGCACGGTCCATGCGACCGACATCCTGTATGGCAATAATCACGGCGTCTATCTGGTCGGCTCGGCCAACGCGGACGCCCTGGTCGGCTCGGCGCTGAACGATCCGATCTACGCAGGCGCGGGAAACGACACCATCACCGGCGGCGGTGGAGCCGACACCCTGGGCGGACAGGGGGGAGCGGACACCTTCGTCTATGTCGCGGCCTCGGATTCGCGCGTCTCGGCCGCCGACATCATCGTCGATTTCGAGACCGGCGTGGACCGGATCGACCTGACCGGGGTCCGCACGGGGGCGTCGGATACGTTCGGCATCGCCTACTCTGGCTCGGGCTCTTTTCTTTTCGTCGATCTGGGCGGGGACGGGACCAATGACATGCTGATCCAGCTGGCCAATACCCGGCTGGTCTCGTCCGACATCCGGTGGAGCGCGTCGGCAGGCGAACTGGAACCGGGGCTCAAGGATGCCGGTCCCGATGTCCTGCCCGTCGAATGGGTCGACGACGGTACCGTGACCGGGCCGATGGCGTGGACCGGCCGGTACATGCTGGACCTCGACACGGTCACGACCGGCGGCCTGCATCACACCCCGGACTGGCATCTGTAGGGCGCAGGGTCGCCGGACGGGTCTGGTTTCGCAACTTCGGCGTTCCGATCCCTTGCCGCACAAGGGATTGAGTGATTCTCGAGGTCTTCGACCGAGCGCGGCTGCCGGACGTGTTAGACTGTCGATCCGCGTCGGTCTTTGACACCCTAAAGCATCCTCCCGGGGACCCGATCAGAGTCCGGACTCAACGGACTCAACGGACTCAACGGACTCTGTTTTTGAGTCCGGACTCCTTCAAAAAAGTCATGTATACCTTACATTTCAGACCATTCGGACCTTTCAGACCCTGCTTTTCCGACCGTCCGCCGCCCCCGGTTCCGCGACACCGCCGATATGAAATCTCGCAAGGCCGCCACCGATAAATCGCCTGGCCGCCCCCTTGCGGTCGCGCCGATCGGCCTATCTGTTATGCGACCCCGACCGACCGGGAACGACGGAGCTTCCATGTCCGAATACGACGCCTCTAATCGCGCCACCCAGGGCCGTGGCAAGGTCTATGAGTCGATCATCGACACCATCGGCGACACCCCCCTGGTGAAGCTGCCCCGGCTGTCGGCCGAGTACGGGTCAAAGGCCACGGTGCTGGCCAAGCTGGAGTTCTTCAACCCGATCGCCTCGGTCAAGGACCGGATCGGCGTGGCCATGGTCGAGGCGCTGGAGGCGGCCGGAAAGATCAAGCCCGACACCGTCCTGATCGAGCCCACCAGCGGCAACACCGGCATCGCCCTGGCCTTCGTCGCCGCCGCCAAGGGCTACAAACTGATCCTGGTCATGCCGGAATCGATGTCGATCGAGCGCCGCAAGATGCTGGCCCTGCTGGGTGCCACCCTGGAACTGACCCCCGCCGAAAAGGGCATGAAGGGCGCCATCGCCCGGGCCCAGGAACTGCTGGAAACGACCCCCAACGCCGTAAGCCCCTCCCAGTTCGACAACCTGGCCAACCCCGCCATCCACCGGGCGACGACGGCGGAGGAGATCTGGAACGACACCGCCGGGGCCGTGGACATCGTCGTCTCGGGGGTCGGCACCGGCGGCACCATCACCGGCGTCGGCCAGGCCCTGAAGGCCAAGAAGCCCTCGGTGCGCATGGTGGCGGTCGAGCCCACGGCGTCTCCCGTCCTGTCCGGCGGTGCCCCCGGCCCGCACAAGATCCAGGGCATCGGCGCCGGCTTCATCCCCTCGATCGTCGATCGCGACGTGATCGATGCGGTCGAACAGGTGTCGAACGAAGACAGTTTCGACATGGCCAGGAAGGTCGCCCGCACCGAGGGCATCCCGGTCGGGATCAGCTCCGGCGCCGCCCTGACCGCCGCCTTCCGCCTGGCCGCCCTGGACGAGAACGCCGGCAAGACCATCGTGGTCATCATCCCCAGCTTCGCCGAACGCTATCTGTCGACCGCCCTGTTCGACGGGCTGTAGCGCCTGGCTTCCTTGAGGATTAAGCTTCGGGGACCTGGGATCGTTCCGGCCCCTCCGGCCCGCTGAAGGACAGACCTCGATGATGTTCCTGCGCCCAATTCTCGCTGCCTTCGTGGTGCTTGCCGCTACGACTGCCCTGGCCGAGACCCCGGTCGCGGCCGGGCCGCTGGACCTGACCCGACGGATCGTGGCCAGCTCCGGGACGGTCGGCGAGGCCTCGGCGGGCTATGTCCGGGTGGTCAACGGCTCGGCAGCGGCGGATCAGTTGACCAGCGTCACCTGCGCCTGCGCCAGTCGGGTCGAGTTCCACCACATCCGCCGCAGTGCCACCGGCGTCAGCATGGATGCGGACCCGACCTGGGACGTGCCGGCCCAGGGCGCGCTGGATGTCCGTCCCGGCAGCGACCTGCACCTGATGCTGATCGACTTCGACCCGGCCAGGGCGGCCGACGGACAGGTGGTCCTGACCCTGGCCTTCCGTGAGGCCGGCGAGGTGCAGGCCGCCTTTGCCCTGACCGGCGACAGCCGCGCGGCCTGGGCGGCGTTCGACTGACCGTCACGGGCGGTTAACCGCTGAGGCCTAGTCTGTGGGGGACATGTCCGAAGCCGCCGTCGCCCCTATCGAGGATGCGCCCACCCCGGCGTTGCGCGCACGCCATGCGCTGCTCAAGCGGCTGGCCGACGTCGTGTCCCTGCCGGCCAGCCGGATCAATGCCTTCGAACGGTCGGTGACCGGCGACCTTCTGGTCGAGATGCTGCGGCTTGCGGCACCGCAGGAGCGCAAGCGGGTCGCGGCACGTCTGGCCCCCCTGTCGGAGCTGCCCAACAGCCTGGCGCGGATGCTGCTGCGGGACGAGCCTGAGATCGCCGGCCTGCTGATCGAGCAATGCGCCTCCCTGACCGATGCGGACCTGGTGGCCTGCGCCCGGGACGCCTCGGTCGAGCACCGCGTCCTGATCGCCAACCGGCGGGGTCTGGCCGAGGTGGTCACCGACGCCCTGATCGGCTTTGCCGAGCCCCGGGTGATCGAGGCCGTGATGCGCAACACCACGGCCCGCCTGTCCCAGGTCGGGGTCGAGCAGATCGTCGACCAGAGCCGCCAGACGCCGACCTATTGCGCCCATCTGCTGCGCCGGGCCGAGCTTCGGCCGTCCGGGGCCTATGTGATGTTCTGGTGGTGCGGGGTCGAGGACCGGCGGACCATCCTGCAACGCTTCGCCGTCTCTCGCGAGGTCATGCAGGAGGTGGTCGAGGACGTCTTCGCCATGGCCGCTGCCGAGGGCTGGCAGGATCCTGTCTCGCGCAAGGCCCTGCAATTCATCGAGCGCCGCCAGAGGAACCGCGCCGCCGTCGCCAAGAGCCCCTATGACAACCTGGAACAGGCGGTCGCCGTGGCGGCACAGGGCGGCCTCAGCCGCGAGCTGGCATCGGAAATCTCCTACCTGGCGGGGATCAAGCCGCTGACGGGGGCCAAGATCCTGGGCGATCAGGGCGGTGAGCCCCTGGCCATCCTGTGCAAGGCCACGGGCATGACCCGGATCGACCTCCAGAACCTGTGGCGCTCGATGCGGCGGCCCGAGGTGGGCCCCGACGGCCAGATCCATCCGGCCTGGGAGCGGGTCGCCATCTGTTTCGAGATGCTGGCCGTCGATCGGGCCCAGACGGTGCTGCGTTACTGGAACTGGTCCCTGTCCTCGGCCCTGTCACCCCAGTTGCTCAAGGCCATTCGCGACGGAGACGGCGAAGGCCTGGACGAATACTCGGCACCCGAGCGGGCTGCGATGATGGCCCTGGCCGAGAACTTCGGACGCTGACCAGTCGCGTCAGAGCTGTCTGGCTTCGTCTGCTGTAAATTGTGCCGTTCGATGACGTCGCATTGCTTTCATCAGCGAAGAACACTACTGACCTTGCCAACCAGCCGTAAGAGCGGCGAGTAAAGGCAGAATCAGCAAGTGGAAGCTCTGAACATGGACGAGAAGACCGGTCTTCTGGAGATGACGGCGGACATCGTGTCGGCCTATGTCGGCAACAACAGTGTTTCGGCCAACGACCTGCCGTCGCTGATCTCGAACATCCATGCCGCCCTGTCGCAGGTCTCGACTGGCGTGGTCGAGGTCGAGCCCGAGATCAAGGAACCGGCGGTGCCGGTGCGCAAGTCGATCAGCCCCGACTTCCTGATCTGCCTGGAGGACGGCCGCAAGTTCAAGTCGCTGAAGCGTCACCTGCGTACCAAGTACGACATGAGCCCCGAAGACTATCGGGCCAAGTGGAACCTGGCCAAGGACTATCCGATGGTCGCCCCCAACTACGCCAAGGCCCGTTCGGAACTGGCCAAGCAGATGGGCCTGGGCCAGGGCGGCCGCAAACCCGCCCGCACCACGACCCGCGCCAAGAAGTAGAACTCGGTCGTTGATCATCTGAAAGCGCCCGCTTCCGAAAGGGAGCGGGCGTTTTAGGTTCGAGGGGAGAGGGACCAGGTTTGAGGGGCCAAGGGATCTCCAGGGGTTCTCCTGCGGGTCCGTTCGTCTGAACCCTCGAACCTCGCCCCTGGAACCTCGAACCTCGAACCTCAGGCCGCCTGAACCCCCCGCCGCATCCGCCAGAAGCGGACCGTGCGCAGGGCCTGGTCGCGGGTCAGGTCGGCGTAGAGGCGGCCATAGCCGTGGGCCTTGCCCATGGCGTCGGCGTCCTTGTTCAGGATGACCACGGTGAAAGTCAGGAACAGGGCGCGGTCCAGGTCGGCGGCCTTGCAGATCACGGCCAGGGCGTCGATCTCGCCCCGCTCGACGATCTGGCGGGCGGTATGGAAATCCACATCGGCCAGCTGGGCCAGGGCGATCAGGAAGGGCGTGCGCGAACCCGATCTCAGGAACCGGGCCAACATGGTCGGCGACAACTGGCCGGCGGCGCGCAGCTCGTCGACGTAGTCATGGGCGGCGGCGTAGTCGGCGGGCAGGGCCCCGTCGTCGGTGGCGATGCGGGTCCGTCCGGCGGCTAGGGCGTTCTCGAGCAGCACCGGGTCCATGGCGGCGTTCTGTTCGAGGATATGCTGACGCAGTCGGGCCTCGACCACGAAATACATCTCGTTGAGCAGGTCGGGCGGCAGGCTGGAGCGTTCGACGGTGGCGGCGTGCAGGTCGGGGTTGGCCTTGGCGCGCTCGACCGCCGCTTCCGTCGCGGAGCGCGACAGGCGGGCGCCGTCGTTGCGCAGCAGGGTGCCCAAGGTCTCGTCGTCGCCGCGCTGCACGATGACGTCCGACAGGGCCTCTGACACGTCGGCGCGGCCGGAGACGGCGCGCAGGTATTCCTGTCCCTTGGCGCGAACGACGCCCAGCAGGTCTTCCTCGGTCAGGACGGTGGAGACGCGAAGCACCTCGCCGGCGATGTCGGCCTCGTCATTGGCCAGGCGGCGGATCAGGGCGCGGGGGGCGTCGGAACGGACGGCGAAACGGGCCGACAGCTCGCGCCGGACGGCGACCTCCATGTCGGCGGCCAGGTCGGACAGGACCGAGCCGTAGAGGGCGTCCTCGTTGGTCGTGCGGGCCGTGGAGCCGAAGAAGTGGTCGGTCAGTTCGCGCAGCAGGGCCCGGCGGCTCTCGCTGGACGGTTCCTGGGCCAGGGCGATCAGGGCCGGCAGGCGGGACCCGGCGACGGCGGCCTCGGGGGCGACGTCGGTCATGGCAGGACCGGTTCCTGATTGGCCACGACCTGGGCGCGACCGTTGACGACGCGCGGCATGATCGGCACGGCTGGTGGCTCGGCGAGGTCGGGCGTGGCGCCACCGCCGATGAACACCGACTCAGGCAGGGTCATGGCGTCGGGCTCGTGACCCGCCTCGCGGTGGACCGAATAGTAGCGGGCGCTCTCGCGGGGCGGCTGGCCGGACTGGGTCGGGGCGGCCTGGGCAAGCTGGCGCGGGGCGTTGGGATCCGTGGAGGCCGGAGCGTACTGGGGCTGGGGCGCATACTGGGGCTGTTGGGCCTGGGCCTGCGGTTGGCCTTGAGGGGCACCGCCCTGGTTCATGCTGAAGATCAGGGCGTCCCGGCGCGGGGCATTGGGATCGTAGGGAGCGGAAGGCTGAGCCTGTGTCTGGGCCTGCTGCTGCGCCTGCATGTTGGGGTCGATCGCGGTCGGGATCGGCGCGGGCGGCGGCATATAGGTCGGCTGGGGCGATGGCTGCATGGCCGCCTGAACCTGGGGCGGGGCGGCGTAATAGGGGTCCTGGCGGCGGAAGGCGCGCGAGGGATCATAGGCCGGGGCCGAGGCCATCATCTGCGCCTCGGACGGTGACGGAGCGCTCATCTGGCCCTGCTGGACCTGCGGCTGGCCATAGCCGGGGCTGCGGACGGCGGTC
>NZ_JBIIAY010000113.1:0-9990 GCF_044239655.1 Brevundimonas sp. | reverse complement strand
ACCAGGTCTCACCGGTTGCCACCGAACCCCTCACCCTTTCGCGCAAGACCGATCGCCTGGCGGCTCTCGGGCGCTCAAGCCCTCTCCCGATGGGAGAGGGGCCACCGCGGTGTGGGAAGGAAGGGTCGTGACGGGACGTCGCTCGAGCATTAGGGTCGCTCCACCCCCCGTCCGAGTGGAGTTCCCATGCGCCTGTCCCTGTCGTTCGCCGCCCTCCTGACCGCCACTGCCCTGTCGTCCATGGCGTTCGCCCAGACCGACCCCGGCTTCGATCCCGCGCGCCTGTCCGAACACATCCGCATCCTGTCCGACGACAGCTATGAGGGCCGCGGCATCGCGACCCCGGCCGAGGCGAAGACGGTCAAGTATCTGAGCGAACAGTATGCGGCGGCGGGTTTTCAGCCCGGCGGCGACCTCCAGCCGGACGGTTCGCGTCTGTGGACGCAGGGCGTGACCCTGAACCGGTTCGCCGTCACCAACCTGGAAGCCGGACTGAAGGTCGGCGACTGGACCCTGCCGCTGGCGCAGGGCGAGCAGATCGTGGCTTCGACGCGCCTGCCGAACCCGTCCGGCCACGTCATGCTGACGAACGCGCCCCTGGTCTTCGTCGGCTATGGCATCACCGCGCCCGAGCGGAACTGGAATGACTTCAAGGGCATGGATCTGAAGGGCAAGATCCTGGTGGTGCTGATCAACGACGCCGATTTCGAGGATGCGTCGCTCGACACCTTCAACGGCAAGGCCATGACCTACTACGGTCGCTGGACCTACAAGTACGAGGAGGCGGCGCGTCAGGGGGCGGCGGGCGTCCTGATCGTGCATGAGGACGCGCCGGCGTCGTACGGCTGGGCGACGGTGCGCAACTCCTGGACCCAGCCCCAGTTCGACATCGAGCGTGCCGACCCGTCCGCCGCCCGCGTCCCGATGGAGGCCTGGATCCAGCGCGATATCGCCGTCCAGCTGTTCCAGCACGCAGGCCTGGATTTCGAGGCCCTGAAACGCCAGGCCCGCAGCCGTGACTTCCAGCCGGTCGAGCTGCCCGGTGCCGCCTTCAGCGGGATGTTCGACCTGGATCAGACCTCGATCCAGAGCCACAACGTCGTCGCCCGCCTGGAGGGGACCACTCACCCCGACGAGACCCTGCTGTATACCGCCCACTGGGACCACATCGGCATCGGCCAGCCCGATGCGAACGGTGACGCCATCTTCAACGGTGCGGTCGACAACGCCTCGGGCACGGCGGGCCTGCTGGAACTGGCCCGCGTCTACGCCGCCGCCCCGCGCACCCAGCGCTCGATCGTGATGCTCAGCTTCACCGCCGAGGAAAGCGGCCTGCTGGGCTCGGAATACTATGCGGCCAACCCGCTGTATCCCCTGGCCACCACGGTCGGCGGCTTCAACATGGACTCGGCCAATGTCTATGGCCGCACCACGGCGATGAGCGTGATCGGTGCCGGTCAGTCCGACTTCGACGAGCGGATCACCGCGGCCGCCGCCGCCCAGGGCCGGGTGATCGAGCCCGACGCCAATACCCAGGCCGGCTACTATTTCCGCTCCGACCACTTCCCCCTGGCCAAGCAGGGCGTGCCGATGGCCTATGCCGAGAGCGGCGGCGACTTCCGCGACGAGCCGATCGCGGCCCGGATCGCGGCGCGCGACGAGTACACCGACCGACGCTACCATCAGGCCGACGACGAATGGTCCGCCGAATGGGACTACGGCGGCCAGATCGAGGACCTGTCGGTCTATTATTCCATCGGTCGGGCCCTGGCCGACAGCCGCGACTGGCCCCAGTGGAAGCCCGCGTCCGAGTTCGGCCCTGCCCGCGCAAAATCGGCCGACCAGAGAGAGTAGGTGTCAGTCGGCACGTTAACGATACTCAGATGCCCGCCCTCTGAGTTGTAGCAACGTGATGCTGGCTCGGTCTGGCCAAACGGTGGAGGCACCGCTATGCCCTCGTTATGCACGAGCCTGGCTCATCGACGAGCCGGCGCTAATAGAGGATCATCGGATGAGCGCCGATATCGCCGAGACCGGCCTTAGCCCGTTCGAAGTCTCCGCCCCGGTGCGGACGTATGACCAGTCGATGCTGAATATCAATGTCGGCTGCGGCTACGACCATCGGCCCGGTTATATCAATGTGGATATGGACCCCGCGTGCGATCCCGACCTGTTATTGGCCACGCCGGCCGACCTGCTGACCCTGGGTCTTGGTCGGTTCGAGAATATCCTGGCCAAGGACGTGCTTGAGCATATTGAACGCCCCCATGTTCAGGGGGCGGTGCTCGATTGGGCCGCCCTGCTGAAGGACGGCGGCACATTACTTGTGCAGACCTCCAGCATTGAGGGACTGCTGAATATGATCGGTGGGTCAGACAACTTTGAAGACCAGTTCAACTGGATGGCCCTACTGTTTGGCAATCAGGTCCACGCGGGAGACTTTCACCACTCGGGGTTTACCCGCCTGACCCTGACTGCCGCCCTGCAGGCGGCCGGGTTCGAGGTCACGCAGCCATTCGTAATGATCGACGGTTGGATGTGGCGCGTCTCTGCTGAAAAGCGGCGGGACTGGACGTCCTGCATAAACCAGGATGACGTGCCAGGCTCGATCGAGGCCGCGTACACCTGGGCCTTTGAACGGCCCGCCGATCCCGACGGAATGACGTACTATACAGCCTTGGCGGCGGAGCAGGGGTTGTACAACGCAGTCCGCCAGATCTTTGCAAGTCCTGAACATCTCTACAAAGTCGGGGCCAAACTTCCTAAAGTCGTGCCCTATACGCCGGACCAGTTCACTCAAGTGACGATGACTGAGTCCCCCATCTGACGCTGTGCCGGCCTGTATCGATCGGCAGCCCAGTTCCTAGACACAGAGATTTCGGATGAAGCGTTTCCTCACTTTCGGCACCGCGGTCGCCATATCCGTGGTGCTTGTCGGCAGCGTTCAGGCCCAGGACTTCTCGGCCGACCGCCTGTCCGACCACATCAAATACCTGGCCGACGACAGTCTGGAGGGGCGGTTCCCGGGCAAGGTCGGGGAGAAGATGACGCTGGACTATCTCCAGGCCCAGTACGAGGCGATGGGGCTGGAGCCGGGCGGGCCGGACGGTCAGTGGCTGCAACCCGTCGAACTCCTGCGCCTGACCCCCACCCGCCCGCCGGTCGTCACCTGGACCGGCCGCGAGGGCGTCGCCCACACCATCGAGACCGGAATGGCGCTGCGGGCCGGGGCCGGTGACGGCCTGGTCAAGCTCGATAATGTCCCCATGGTCTTCGCCGGCTACGGCGTCGTGGCCCCCGAACGGAACTGGGACGACTACGGCGACATCGACCTGACCGGCAAGCTGGTCGTGGTCCTCGGGGGCCAGCCCGAGGCCTTCGGTGCCGATCCCAACTTCTACGGCTCGGGCACCCACAAGACCAATGAGGCGCTCAAGCGTGGCGCCGTCGGCATCATCACCCTGTATCCCGTGACCGGCGGGCGGGGGATGCGCGGCGGCAACCGCCCGCGCATGACCCTGGTGGGAGCCAACGAGACCGCCTTCCAGGGCGTCATGACCATGGATATCGCCGGCCCCATGGCGGTCGAACAGGGCGGTGACATGGAGGCCCTGGTCGCCATGGCCAAACAGGGCGGTGCCTTCAAGGCCCACGACAGCGGCATCACGATCAGCCTCGACATCGCCGAGACCGCCGAGGTCATCCACTCCAACAATCTGCTGGCAAGGATCACCGGCTCCGAACGGCCGGACGAGGTCCTGGTCTATTCCGCCCACTGGGATCATGTCGGCACGGCCGCCGATCCCGACGCCAACGGCGACCGCATCTTCAACGGTGCCTGGGACAATGCGTCGGGGACCTCGGGCGTGCTGGAGATGGCGCGCGCCTTCAAGGCCGGCCCGCCGCCCGAACGCACCGTCGTCTTCCTGCACGTGACGGCCGAGGAACAGGGGCTGCTGGGCTCGGAATGGTACGGGGCCCACCCGGTCTATCCGCTGGAAAGGACGGCCGCCGACATCAACATCGACATGCTGCCCTTCACCCCCGCGACCCGCTCGATCGCCCTGTTCGGCATCGGCAAGTCCATGCTTGAGGACGATCTGGCCCGTCTGGCGGCGGCGGCTGGACGGGACGGCGGGGTGGTCGGCGACGGCGAGCCGGAACAGGGGTTCTATTACCGCTCCGACCACTTCAACTTCGCGGTCGGCGGGGTGCCGGCCCTGATGCCCTGGACCGGCGTCGATTTCGTCGAGGGTGGCGAGGCCGTTGGCCGGCCCTACTATCAGGCCCAGATGGCCCAGTATTACCACAAGCTCGATGATGAATGGCGGGCCGACTACGACTTCACCGCCGCCATCCAGAATCTGACCCTGCTGTATCGCCTGGGTCAGGAGGTCGCCAACGAGACCGCCTGGCCGCAGTGGAAGCCCGGCTCGGAGTTCGCCGCCCTGCGCAAGGAAAGCGACGCCGCGCGGCAGTAGGGACCGGTCTTTCGGACTGAACAAGCGCGAGGGTCAGGCGTTACAGCAGGATGCGCCGCCTGCTCCTTTTCACCGCCATCCTGACCCTCGCCGCCTGCGGGCGGGCCGAGGTCAATCCACCGACGGAACCCGCCGCGCCGCTGCGTGACGAAGACCGTATCGCGCCCAAGGCCACGGGCTCGTCAGACACCCGCCCACCGGGCACCGGTCCGGCCAGTTTCGTCGGCCGCTGGGCCGCCGACGTCGCCTGGTGCGCCGCGCCACAGGGCGATCGCCGCCCGATCGAGATCACGCCCGTTCGCTTCGAGGGCTACGAGAACAGCTGCCACATCGCCTCGATCGACGAGACGGCCAACGGATATCAGGCCGCGCTGCAATGCCAGTCTGAAGGCGAGACCCGCAACGAGCGGGTGCAGATGACCGTCGTCGGCGACATCCTCGCCCTGACCTGGCTGGATCGCGGCGACACCACTATCAAGCTGCACAAATGCACGACCCTGGGCGAGGTCGCCCAGGTCGCGCCGCCGCCGACGTGACGCGCGTTAGCTGAACAGGAAGTTCATCACGTCGCCGTCCTTGACGACATAGGCCTTGCCCTCGGCGCGCAGCTTGCCGGCCTCGCGGGCCTTGGCCTCGCCCTTGAAGGCGACATAGTCCTGGTAGGCGACGGTCTCGGCCCGGATGAAGCCCTTTTCGAAGTCGGTGTGAATGACGCCGGCGGCCTGGGGCGCGGTGTCGCCGACGTGGATGGTCCAGGCACGGGCCTCCTTGGGACCGACTGTGAAATAGGATTGCAGACCCAGCAGGCTATAGGCCTCGCGGATCAGGCGGTTCAGGCCGGGCTCGGCCAGGCCCAGGCTCTCCAGGAACTCGGCCTGTTCCGCAGGCTCCAGCACGGCCAGTTCGGAATCGATCTTGGCCGAGATGACGACCGACTTGGCGTTGTCGGCCGCGGCACGTTTGGCGACCAGGTCGGACAGTTCATTGCCCTTGTCAGCCGAGCCTTCGTCGACGTTCGACACATAGAGAGCGGGCAGGGAGGTCAGCAGTTGCAGCATGTGCCAGGCCTTCTCGTCCTCCTTGCTGACCTCGACCACGCGGGCGGGCTTGCCGGCCCGCAGCGGGACCAGGGCGGCATTGATCAGCTTCAGCGTGAGCGCGGCCTCCTTGTCGCCGCCCTTGGCCTTCTTCTCGACGTTCGTGACCCGTTTCTCGAGGCTTTCGAGGTCGGCCAGCATCAGCTCGGTCTCGATGATCTCGAGGTCCGAGATTGGGTCGATGCGGTTCTCGACATGGGTGATGTCGTCATCGACGAAGCAGCGCGCGACGAAGGCCACGGCGTCGCAGTCGCGGATGTTGGCCAGGAACTGGTTGCCCAGCCCCTCGCCCTTGGACGCGCCGCGCACCAGGCCAGCGATGTCCACGAAGGTGATGCGCGAGGGGATAATCTCCTTCGACCCGGCGATCTCGGCCAGAACGTCCAGACGCGGCTCCGGCACCGCCACGTCGCCCGTGTTCGGCTCGATGGTGCAGAATGGATAGTTGGCCGCCTGGGCCGCCGCCGTCTTGGTCAGGGCATTGAACAGGGTGGACTTGCCGACATTGGGCAGGCCGACGATCGCGACTTTCAGAGCCATGGAATCTTCGTTGTCTTGAGCCGCGCGAGGGGCGCGCTAGCGAGGGAGGGCGCGACCTAGCACGTCTGCGGGGTCATGGCGAAAGGGGTTGATGGCCGTGACCCCACCATAGACCTGGCCGTCGTTCAGGTCCTCGGAGAGAAAGTAGTCGCAAGCTGCGGCGTTGGCGGAGGCCAGAAGCAGGGCATCCCACCACTGAACGCGGTATCGGTCCTGAAGCGCCCATGCCTGTTCCTGCCTCTCAGGGGTTGGCGGCGGGGCAGTGCAGAAGCGATGATACTGTCTAAGATGATCGCGAATTCCGGCTCTCGCAGTCACGAAGGCGGGCCGGCGCCAGACGACCGAATGCATCTCATTCAGAACCTGTACGCTCAGCACCATCGTGCTGGAATTCGTCACGGCCCTCAGCCACGTGTCGCAGGTCGTGCCCTTCGTCAGCTCCGTCGGGTCCAGCGGATACAGCAGGGTGGTCGAATCTACGAAAACGCTCATCGTATCCTTCGTCGATCATCTCGCGATATGTTTGGGTCCGCGCAGGGTGGACGACACCGGCCAGCCGATCCTGTTCAAACTGAGCGCGTAGCTCGGCGTGAAACCGCTCGATCCGGTCACTGGCAGCGGCCTGCTCGCGCTGTCGTTTATGGCGCTCCGCCACTTGGTCCGCCATCCATCGCGACACGCTGACGCCCGCTGCCCCCGCCTGGGCCCGGACCCAGGCCAAGTCTGCCTCAGCCATGCTGATGGTGACGTTTTTCATCACACGAAGTTCGTGTTTCACGAACTTCGTGTCAAGCCTCGGTCAGGGCTTGGGCTGACGCACCGGGGCCTCAACCGTCATGGCGGGCGTGGCCGAAAAGGTCAGGGTCAGCGGCACGGCGGTGCCCTCGGTCAGCGGCGCGGTCAGGCCCATGAGCATCAGATGCTTGCCACCGGGGGCCAGCACGACCTCCTGGTCCGGCGCGAGCGGCAGGCCATCGGCCATCTCGCTCATCTTCATCATGCCGCCGTCCATCGTCATGTCGTGGATCATGGCGTTGCTGGCCAGGGGCGTGGCCACGCCCGTGACGCGGTTGGCGACGTTGGATTCGATCGTCAGGTAACAGGCCCCCGCCTGGGCCCCGTTCGGCGTGGGCCGGCACCAGGGATCGCTGATCTCGACCACGGCCTTGACCCCGTCCTTCTCCATCGTGGAGGTGGTCGAGGCCTCGTTGCCGCCCTTGCAACCGGCGACGGCGGCGAGCGACAGGAGGGCGAACAGGGGAAGGGCTGCGATCTTCATGGCGACTTCCATAGGCCAACCCGACGCCGATGAACAATGACCCTCGGTGCCCTGCGGCGTGACGGGCCACATGGGCGCTTGAAACGCAGGGCGTTGTTCGGCATAAGGCCCGCCCTATCCCTGAAAACGGAAACTGTTCAACGGCCCGCGACGGCTCCCCGGAGCTTGATCGCAAACACTCCCGAAATGGAGTAGGCTCAGAACCGTCGAAGTCTTCAGCGGCTTAGGACTGAAGGAGTTTAGCTCAGCTGGTAGAGCACCGGTCTCCAAAACCGGGGGTCGTGGGTTCGAATCCCCCAACTCCTGCCATTTTACCCCTGTCGCCTCATGGTGGGACTTCCCATCTGGGGCGGCAGGCATAATCGTTTGAAGAGACCCCCATGGCCAAGGCCAAGACTCCCGGCGGCCAAAAGCCCACCGTTCGCGGCTTCCGCCCCGGTCGAGGCCCTGCGGCCGTGCCTGCGGCCCAGACGACGGTGACGGTCGACCCGGCCGCGCCGCCCAAGAAGAAGACCTCGATCCCGCAGTTCTTCAGCCAGGTCCGCGCCGAGGGCCGCAAGATCGTCTGGCCGAGCCGCAAGGAGACCTGGATCACCTCGGTGATGGTCTTCATCATGGTGGCGATCGCCACCCTGTTTTTCTGGATTGTCGATTTCGTCCTGGCGTGGGGCTCGCGCCTCGTGCTGGCGATCGGCGGCTGACTTCTAAGGACCCGCGCATGACCGATGCAGCGCCCAAGACCGCCAACCCGCGGCACAAGTGGTATATCGTCCACGCCTATTCGAACTTCGAGAAGAAGGTCGCCCAGCACATCACCGACCAGGCCAAGCAGCGCGGCCTGGACCAGCATTTCTCGGAAATCCTGGTGCCGACCGAGGACGTGATCGAGATCCGTCGCGGCCGCAAGGTGAACTCCGAGCGCAAATTCTTCCCCGGCTATGTGCTGGTGAAGATGGAGATGACCGACGAGGCCTATCACCTGGTCAAGGACACGCCCAAGGTCACGGGCTTCCTGGGCGCGGCAGGCGGCACCAAGCCCCTGCCGGTCAGTGAGCGCGAAGTTCAGGCCATCATCGGTGCCGTGGAAGAGGGCGTCGAACGTCCCAAGCCCACCATCCGCTTCGACATCGGCGAGACCGTCAAGGTCATCGACGGACCCTTCGCCAGCTTCGACGGCCAGGTGGAAAGCGTCGACGAGGACAACGCCCGCCTGCGCGTGGCCGTGTCCATCTTCGGCCGTCCGACGCCGGTGGATCTGGAATACAGCCAGGTCGAGAAGGCCGCAGCTTAAGGCCCTACGGTTTTTCCCCCCCCCTCGGGGGAGGGCAGATCGCGAAGCGATCGGGTGGGGGCGCTCGGCAAATCAGCGCCGTATCGCCTTGCCCTCCCCACCCGGTCTCCGCTGCGCTTCGACCACCCTCCCCCGAGGGGAGGGAGAACGCATTGCCTCGAATACGCGCCTCTGCTACACGCGCGCCTCCTTCGCCTTCGGGCGCAGGCAAATCCGTGGGAGGCAGCCATGCCCGACCACGGCTCACCGGCCCCGATTAGGTTCGGGGTCATTCACAGGAGAGACCAATGGCCAAGAAGATCCTCGGCTATATCAAGCTGCAGGTTAAGGCGGGTTCCGCCACGCCTTCCCCCCCGATCGGGCCCGCACTGGGTCAACGCGGCGTGAACATCATGGGCTTCGTCAAGGAGTTCAACGCGCGCACCGAGAAGGAAGTGAAGGGCACCCCCCTGCCGACCGTCATCACGGTCTATCAGGACAAGAGCTTCACCTTCATCACCAAGACCCCGCCCGCGACCCACTACATCAAGCAGGCCGCCGGCATCGAATCCGCTTCGAAGCTGCCGGGCCGTGAAGTCGCCGGCAAGATCACCCGCACCCAGCTGCGTGAGATCGCCGAAAAGAAGATGAAGGATCTGAACGCCAACGACCTCGACGCGGCGACGAAGATCATCGAAGGCTCGGCTCGCGCCATGGGCCTGAACGTGGTGGAGGCTTAAACCATGGCCAAGCAAACCAAGGCTCACAAGGCCCGCACCGGCGACACCCTGGCCCTGATGGCCTTCTCGGACGCCATCAAGTCGGTCAAGGACAACGCCAAGGCCAAGTTCGACGAATCCATCGAGATCGCCGTCAACCTGGGCGTCGACCCCCGTCACGCCGACCAGCAGGTCCGTGGCGTGGTCAACCTGCCGTCGGGCACCGGTCGTGACGTTCGCGTCGCCGTCTTCGCGAAGGACGCCAAGGCTGCCGAGGCCCTGGCCGCCGGCGCCGACATCGTGGGTGCCGAGGATCTGTACGAAAAGATCAACGGCGGCTTCATGGACTTCGACCGCGTCATCGCGTCCCCGGACATGATGGCCCTGGTCGGTCGTCTGGGTAAGGTTCTGGGCCCGCGCGGCCTGATGCCGAACCCCAAGGTCGGCACCGTGACCCCGAACGTCGCGCAAGCGGTCAAGGACGCCAAGGGCGGCGCGGTCGAGTTCCGCGTCGAAAAGGCCGGTATCGCTCATGGCGGCATCGGCAAGGTCTCCTTCACCCAGGAAGCCCTCGAAGCCAACGTGAAGGCCTATGTGGACGCGC
>NZ_JBIIAY010000215.1:0-2580 GCF_044239655.1 Brevundimonas sp. | reverse complement strand
CGGGCGGCCCATGGGCATGGTCCTGAGCATTTCGATCAGGCCGGTGATGGCGGCGTGACCGGCGGCGTTGTCCTCCGACAGGCCCGTGGCGGCACGGGCCACCTCGCCCACGGCCTTCATCCTCAGGGTGATCAGGTCGAGCGGGTCCGGCTCGGGCGGTGCCTGTTCGGCCAGAGTGGCCTCGGCGATCATCCGGGTCAGCTGGCGATGCGACCTCAGCCAGGACGCGGCCTCCGACGCCCGGCCCGCGTCGATGGCGCGCTGGGCGTGGATCAGGGCGCGGGCAGCCATGTCGGCTGGATCGGGCGCCGGGCCCGCCAGCGCCGCCTCCATGTCGAAGGCCCCGGTGCCGAAGGATTGGGCCGCAGACGACGGGGTCTCGACCGGATCCGGGTCCGGCTGGTCCTGGCGCCGCCAGCCCTCGCGCTGGGCCCGGTCCCGAAAGGTGGCGCGCTTGATCAGATAACGTTCGCAGACGGTCCGGGCACTGTCCCCGGCCAGATAGTCGGCCCGCGCCTGGTCCCAGACGTCGCCGGAACGGATGGCGTAACCGCCGCGCTGCCCCGTCGCCCGCGCCGCCTCGTCCGGCGACATGTTGCGCTCGATCCCGTGATCCAGATCGCCCCAGCCGGTCAGGCCGTTCGCCGGCGCGTCACCGGTGTCGTCGTGGGGCGCAAACACCTCGGGCCGGCAGTTCTCCGGATAATAGGTGGTGTCCCCGAACTCGTCCTGGCTCCACGCCCCGCGCGCCACGATGCGCGGCTGCCGCCGGGGCCTGTCCTGATCCCAATCCATGATGCGTCCTCCCACGCGCCGCCCCATGCGCGGGGCGAGACCATCATGAGGCGCGCGCGGACCTGGGCGCGTCCGAGGGGGTGTTTTTCGGTGCGATCCCTTGTGGCGCAAGGGATTGGAGGCGCGAGGTTTGAAACCTGAAGGCCCCGGACCAGCCGGGATCCAGAAACCTGACCCCTCTCCCGGCGGGAGAGGGCTTGAGGCTCGCAGAGCGCAGCGATGCGCCAGCCGAAAGGGTGAGGGGCTACTTTTGAAGTCGGCGTAAGCCGTGTCGGTGCGACGGCTCACGCCGACTGACCCGCCAGCCCCTCACTCTTTCGCGCAATCCTGATCGCTGACGCTCTCAGGCGCTCAAGCCCTCTCCCGCCGGGAGAGGGGGCATGAGTACGATTTCCGCTTCACTTTCCACGGGAGAATCTGACAATACACAACCATGTCCCGCGCCCGCGATCTTCGCCAGTCGGCCGGTCTCGCCGAACAGCGGGTCTGGGCGCGGCTGCGTGGTGGGGCGGTCGAGGGGTTCAAGGTGCGGCGTCAGCACGACATCGGCCGCTGGACCGTCGATCTCGCCTGTGTGCCTCTCAGGCTGGTGATCGAGATCGACGGCGGGGTCCATGATCGCGACGACGTCAGGCTGAACGACCATCTTCGCCAGACGGAGATCGAGGCCCTGGGGTGGCCGGTGGTGCGGTTCACCAACGAGATCGCCCTGACCGAGCCCTGGCGCATCGACGACGCGATCCGCGACCGGGCAAGGGTGGTGGGGCTCAGGTAGCTCCCTCTCCCATCGGGAGAGGGCTTGAGGCTCGGCAAGCGAAGCGAGCCGCAAGCCGAAAGGGTGAGGGGCTACTTTTGAAGTCGGCGTAAGCCGTATCCCCGATCGTGCGACGGCTCACGCCGACGGACAGGCCAGCCCCTCATCCGACCCCTTCGGGGCCACCTTCTCCCGCCGGGAGAAGGGAAGGAAGCAAGCCCTCTCCCGCCGGGAGAGGGACCGCCTATATCTCCCCCATGACCCAGACCCTGCACATCGACTTCGTGTCCGACATCGTCTGCCCCTGGTGCGTGGTGGGGCTGGGCGGGTTGCAGGCGGCGCTGGAGACGCTGAAGGGCGAGGGGATCGAGGCGCAGGTGCATTTCCAGCCGTTCGAACTGAACCCCCAGATGCCGGCCGAGGGCGAGAACATCGTCGATCACATCGGTCGCAAATACGGCTCGACCCCCGAACAGTCGGCGGCCAACCGGGCCATGATCACGCAGCGGGCGGCGGAAGCCTGGCCCGGATTTGACATGCGGATGGGGCCGGACAGCCGCATCTGGAACACGTTCGACGCCCACCGGCTGCTGCACTGGGCCGCCACGATCGGCCTGGCCGAACAGAAGGCGCTGAAGACCGCCCTGTTCACCGCCCATTTCACCGACGGCCGGACGATGACGGACCCCGGCGTCCTGGCCGACGCGGCGGCGGCGGCGGGGCTGGACCGGGACAAGGCGGTCGAGGTCCTGGCTGACGACCTGTACGCCGCCGAGGTGCGGGCGGCCGAGGCCCTGTGGGTCTCGCGCGGCATCAACAGCGTGCCCGCCGTGGTGGTGGAGGGGAAGTGGCTGATCTCGGGCGGGCAGCCGGCCTCCGTCTTCGAAGACGCCCTGCGCAAGATGGCCGGCGAACTCTGATCCCTCTCCCATCACCGATCCCTCTCCCGTCCCATGACGGATCCCTCTCCCGGCGGGAGAGGGCTTGAGGCTCGCAGAGCGCAGCGATGCGCCAGCCGAAAGGGTGAGGGG
>NZ_JBIIAY010000214.1:0-2586 GCF_044239655.1 Brevundimonas sp. | reverse complement strand
AGGCGGGCGCTGTTTACGGGCAGGGGGGGCTGCGTGCAAATGAAGACAGTGCCGGAGGTGTCGAATGCTTTTCGCCGTGTTGTTCAGTCTGGCTATCGCCGGACAGTCGGCCGAGGTCCCACGCGACTGTGGGGACGACAACGGAACCGACCGCTGCGCTGCCGAAAACCGGGCAGCCGTGCTGAAGACATTCGGGCTGGCGTCCATCGAGGACGAAGCCGCAGCCAGGGTGGAGACCTACCGGGCGTCCTTCATCGACGGCTACGGCACCGAGATGCCGACGGTCAGCTTTGAACGCAGGCCGGGACAGGATCCCACAGTCGTCGTCTACGGCGCTGAAGGTCGGAAGATGAGCAGCCCGGTCTCGCCCGAGACATGGGGTCACGTGCGCACTCAGTCGGTGTTCGCGGATCGGACGCTTGAACCCTTGCCGCAACCGGTGCGGACGGGACCGGACGGCAGGATTCTGCCGCCGTTTCCGCCGATGTGTCTGCACGCCTGGGTGACCACGGTCGAGATGGCCAACAGCACTCCCGACGGCCGGGCCGTGGTCCCGACGCGGCGGGTCACTCAGGGGACGTGCGGCGGTAACCTTGGATCGACCTTCGCCTTCATGCTGGCGGATGAGGCGGTGAAGGCGATCCCACCCTGCGGCCTGCTGGATGAGACCCAGCAGCGGAACACGGTTACGATCCTGGCGACCTGTCTTGGCCTGAAGGGCGACCGGTTTGCAGCGGCAGAGCTTCGCAATCGGGTCAGGTCGGGGGCTCCGCGACAGGGGCTTGATCTGCTGGACGCTGGTGTATGGCGCGCCTACCTCGGCACGAACGGGTCACCGGACCTGACCTGGGCCGGCGAGACGATCAGGACGGATCGAGGGTCCAACAATCGGGTTGCCGAATTCGTCGTCGCCCAGCTGAAGACCCACCCCTCCCTGACGTTCCGGCCTGTCCAGTTCGAGGGAAGGACCGGACGTGAGGCTGTGATCGAGGGCGTGGCTTCCTATCAGACTGGCGTCGGCGACGAAGCCCAATGGTACAGGGCGGCCTATCGGCAGACCTGGGTGTGGGACCCCAACCTCTTCGACTGGATGGTCTCGACCTGGGTGGTCGAGCCGTTCACCCCGGCCGCACCCTGATGCGTCCCATCCTCGACTTCATCCTCAACATGGAGGGCCGCCGCTGGCGGGCCATTCTGGCGACGCTGCTGCTGTTCGCCGTGATCGTGGGGCTGTTCGCGTTCGGGAAGTCGTCGCTGGGTCTGGGGCAGGGGGCGCTGGGGGCGGAGGCGAGGCTGGAGGACTGGCTGGGCGGGTTCAGGTCCGGGCCGTGGGGGCTGGTGGCGGCGATCGTGCTGTTCACGGCCTCGGCATTCCTGGGGGTGCCGCAGTTCGTGCTGATCGCGGCCTGCGTGGTGGTGTTCGGGCCGTGGTGGGGTTTCGCCTACAGCTGGATCGGCACCGTGGCCTCGGCGGGTGTCACCTACTGGCTAGGGCGAGGGCCGACGGCGCGGCTGGTCGAGCGGTTCGGCGGCAAGACCATGGGGCGGATGACGCGGTTCGTGGGCAAGAACGCCTTCTATGCCAGCTTCATGATCCGCAACGTCCCCTCAGCCCCCTTCATCGTCGTCAATATGGCGTTCGGTGCCGCGCGGGCGTCCTTCCCCGCCTATCTGGCCGGATGCGCGCTGGGCGTCCTGCCCAAGACCGCGCTGGTGGCCTTCTTCGGCGGATCGTTCATGACGGCGGTGCGGGGCGACGGTGTCTGGACGTCGCTGATACTGGCGGGGGTCGCGGTCGCCTGGCTGGCGCTGATGCTTCTGGTGCGGGAGGTCGTCAAGCGTCGCGAAGCCGCCGGTGACGTATAACTACCTACACGCGTCTTTAGCGGAGTTTAGACATTCTGCGGGACAACGGGGCCTGTCAGGAGCGTACCCCATGCTGGATATCCACGAACTGAGGCGGCAGCATCAACTGATCATGATCCATGCCACGGGTCTGAGAGGGTTGGGCGACATGGTCAAGACCCGCCACGACGCCGAGGAGGCGCGGGCGGCGATCAAGGGGATCGACAGGATGCTGGTCGAGCACCTGACGCTCGAGGACGATCATCTGTACCCGGCGCTTCTGGCCGGATCCGACAGCGAGGTCGCCGCGCTGGCAGCCGACTGCGCCGAGGAAATGGGCGGGATTCGCGGGGCCTGGATGGCGTATCACGATCAGTGGACGGCGGCCGCGATCGCGGCTGATCCAGCCCGATTCTCGGCCGCGACGGCGGGCGTCATCGGTGCCCTGGCCTTGCGGGTCGAGCGTGAGAACACCGAACTCTACCCGGCGTTCGAGGCCTTGGCACAGGCACCGATTGCGGCTCGACGGGCAGCCGGCTGAGCGGATCGCTCGCCCAGCGGGCGAGCGGCCGTCGAGGCCAAGCGAGGCCGTAACTTGCAAGTGATCGCCTGTGTCGGATCGCAGGGTATCAGGACTTGTAATCGCCTCACCATGCGGGCAAACGGGCGCACAGTCGGTCAGGCGGAACAGACAGGACGCGGCGCGTATGGGGATGCGTGCAGCGGGGGTCGCCGAAGCCT
>NZ_JBIIAY010000213.1:0-2587 GCF_044239655.1 Brevundimonas sp. | reverse complement strand
CCCTGATAGCCGATCAGCGAGCGTGACGGGCATTTCAGCTGGATGCGGGTCTTGCCGGCGCCGGAGGGGCCCATGTCGGTCATCTCGGCCTTACGCGCCGACAGCTTCTCGATGACGATGCCCGAGAACTCGTCGTCGACGTCGATCATGACGTCCTCGATCGGTTCCAGCTTCTCGCCGTTCTCGCCGGTCTGGAAGACCACGCGCGGACGCGAGATCGAGACCTCGAAGCCTTCGCGGCGCATGTTCTCGATCAGCACGCCCAGCTGCAGTTCGCCACGGCCGGCGACCTCATAGGCGTCGCCGCCTTCGGTGGTCGTGACGCGGATGGCGACGTTGGCTTCGGCTTCCTTCAGCAGGCGGTCGCGAATGACACGCGACTGGACCTTGTCGCCTTCGCGACCGGCCAGGGGGCTGTCGTTGACCGAGACGGTCATGGAGATGGTCGGCGGATCGATGGGCTGGGCCGGCAGGGCCTCGGTGACCTCCATGGCGCACAGGGTGTCGGCCACGGTCGCCTTGGACATGCCGGCGATGGCGACGATGTCGCCTGCCTCCGAACCCTCGTCCAGGGCCTGGCGCTTCAGGCCTCGGAAGGCCAGGACCTTGGTGATCCGGCCGCGCTCGATTTCCTTGCCGTCACGGTCCAGGGCGTGGATCGCCATGCCGGGAACGGCCTTGCCGCTCTCGATCCGGCCGGTCAGGATCCGGCCCAGGAAGGGGTCGCTCTCGATCAGCACGTTCAGGATCTGGAACGGCTTGTCCTTGTTCTCCTGCACCTTGGGCGGCGGCACGTGGCGCACGATCAGGTCGAACAGGGGGGCCAGGGTGTCGTTGGGCTTGTTCAGGTCCAGGGTGGCCCAGCCGGCGCGACCCGAGGCGTAGATGTGGGGGAAGTCCAGCTGCTCGTCCGTCGCGCCGATGGCGGCGAACAGATCGAAGGCCTCGTTATGGACACGGTCGGGATCGGCGTGGGCGCGGTCGACCTTGTTGATGCAGAGGATGGGACGCATGCCCATCTTCAGCGCCTTGGTCAGCACGAATTTGGTCTGGGGCATCACGCCCTCTTCGGCGTCCACCAGGATGACGCAGCCGTCCACCATGCCCAGGATGCGCTCGACCTCGCCGCCGAAGTCGGCGTGGCCGGGGGTGTCGATGATGTTGATCCGGGTCTCGCCCGCCTCGCCGTTCCAGAGCACCGAGGTGCATTTGGCCAGGATGGTGATGCCGCGTTCCTTCTCCTGGTCGTTGGAGTCCATGGCGCGCTCGGTCGTCGCCTCATTGGCTCGGAAGACGCCGGACTGGGCGAGCAGCTGGTCCACCAGGGTGGTCTTGCCATGGTCGACGTGGGCGATGATGGCGACGTTGCGAAGGTTCATATCGGTCGTTCAATGCGAAAAGGCGGCCGCCCAAGTCAGGAATGGGTGCGGGGGCCGCTGGGGGAATGTGCGTCATGCGGGGAGGCGCGCGCCTCTTACAGGGGTGCGGACCAAAAGGCCAGTGGGGGACTTAAGTCTCGCTGCGAGACAGTCCGGCCCGGTTCCGCTATTCCGGTCGGACGGCCCCGGAAAAACCGAACCTCTACAAGGAAGACAGCGCGTGACCTTGACCTTCGAGCCGGCCCCCGGCGTCCTGGCTCCCACCACGACGGGCGAGAGATTTCCGGTCCGGCGGCTGTTCTGCATCGGCCGGAACTATGCCGCCCACGCGCGAGAAATGGGCAAGGACCCGGACCGCGAGCCGCCCTTCTTCTTCACCAGCTGGGCCGAGACGGTCGTGCCCGACGGCAGCGTCATCGCCTATCCGCAACAGACCCACGACTATCAGCACGAGATCGAGCTGGTCATCGCCATCGGCAAGTCGGGCCGTGACGTGGCCGAGGATCAGGCCCTGGACCTCGTCTATGGCTATGCGGCCGGACTGGATATGACCCGCCGTGATCTTCAATCGGTCGCCAAGGATGCGGGCCGTCCGTGGGATACCGGCAAGAATGTCGAACAGTCCAAGCCGCTGGGCCCGATCCGGCCCGCCGCCGGGTTCGACGCGTCGAAAGGGGCCATCAGCCTGAGCGTCAACGGCCGGCCGAAGCAGAAGGGCGATCTGGCGGACATGATCTGGTCGGTTCCCGAGGTGGTCGCGCACATCTCGCGCTACTATCGGCTGGAGCCCGGCGACCTGATCTATACCGGTACCCCGGCCGGGGTCGGGCCGGTGGTGAAGGGTGACATTCTGGTGGGCGCGATCGAGGGTCTGGGCGAACTGACCGTCACCATCGGCACGGAGGCGAACTGATCATGATCCTGCACGGCTATTTCCGGTCCTCGGCGGCGTGGCGCGTCAGGATCGTGCTGGGCTTGAAGGGGCTGACGACCGACAGCCGGTATCAGCATCTGCGCAAGGGCGAGCAGCTGTCGCCGGAATATCTGGCGGTCAATCCGCAGGGGTTGTTGCCCAGTCTGGTGCTGGACGACGGCACGGTGCTGACCCAGTCACTGGCGATCTGCGAATATCTGAACGAGGTCCAGCCCCACCCGCCTCTGTTGCCCTCCGATCCGGCCGCGCGGGCCCAGGTGCGCGGCTTTGCCCA
>NZ_JBIIAY010000220.1:0-2589 GCF_044239655.1 Brevundimonas sp. | reverse complement strand
TCCGGAGCGCGCTAAAGAGATCAAGGACCAGTTACTTTCCAGCAAGGTTGATCAGGACTCAATCAGCGCAATTATTGGCGAGCTAGATCGCTCTGAGCTTATGAGGCTTATGACTGACGATCTAGATGTTTCGGGAATGCGCGTCCCTGCTGATATGCAGCAAGAAGTTAGAGACTACTTAAAGGAACGTGAGGCCGCTAAGCCAGCCTTATTTGAAGAACTATCCGACCTGCTGAAGCAGGTTGGCAGACGTAATGGCTGGACTGATGAAGAAACTGAAGCTGAAATTTCTTCATATGATGGTGCAAGTTATGATCGACTAACTACTGCAATTGATTACTACAAAGCTGAAGGCTACGTTCCCCGCTCCTCGGAGCCTACTGCAGAGCCTGCTGCAGAGCCAGAGCCTACCGCCGAGCCCAAGCCAGAAGCTCAGCCCAAGCCAGAGTTCTTTGACCCAGCTACCAACTTCATGACAGTGGAGCAGAACAACAACGCTTATTGGGAGTGGGCTAAAGAATCCCTTAAAAACGGAACTATGTCTCCAGAAGACCTAGGCGAGCTTATTTCGAGACTAGGTAATGCCATAATAGACTCGCGTACTGCTGCTGAAGCAAAGGACTCGTCCGGAAATGATGTCCGTGGGAACCTCCTAAAGTCAAACGTTTTAAACTATCTAAAAGAAAATCCAAATGCTACGCGGGAAGATCTTGAAGAAGCTTTATACGAGGGTTCGCTCTATAACATTAGCCTAGATAAAGAATTTTATGCGTGGCAAAAGCTACTTGGCTACGACACCTGGTCAATTATTAGAGATGCGCAGCAAAGTCAGTTAAATATCATAGCTACTCAGTATTACAGAGAGGCAAAGCAGAGTCAGGTCAAAGACTCTACAGTCGAGCCTGTGGTAGAGGAGCCCGCAGCTGAGCCTACCCCGGAGCCTACCCCAGAACCAGCCCCTGCTGCAGAAGCCTTGCCTGAAAACACGACACCGAAAAAAGCTTCAGAAGTTAAGTTCGGTGATCGCGTATTTGACAACACCACTAAGTCTTTCGCCACTGTTGTTGGTATTCGCGAAGCTGCAAACAGACCAAACCGAACGATCATCACGCTTCGCTTCGATGATGGTACAGAGCGTTCAGCTATCTATAAAAACAGCGTGGTCTTTCTTGTCGAGTCTAAGCCAGAGTCTGAAAAAGCTCCTGAAAAGCCCGCTGCTACCCAGCCTGACCCTACTCCGGTAGACCAGGACCCACAGGACGCCGCTGAGCAGGGTGATTCTGTCCCTGCCGAGCCTGGTTCTGTGGTTGTCGATGACACTCCAGAAAAACCGACCCCAAGCAAGCAAGCGGCTACAAAGCCAAAGAAGTTTGACCTGAGAGGTGTCCCTGAGGAAGAGCGAGCAGCTGTAATCGAGCTGTGGGATGCAGTAGAAAGTTTTGCAAAGGCAGTCGCCAGAGTCGGAAACCAAACTTTTATCTCCCCTGAGAGATCTATATCTGAGAGAGATAGACAGAAGTATGGAGTCTTCCCAGAAGATGTCTCGGCCGAAATTACCAAATCTATAGAGGAAGCTTTGGGAGTTCGGCTTGTAGAGCCTACCACCGATGCAGTGGATTCAAAGACTGGATACACTAAACGTCAGCCTACTCCAGGCGCATTCACTGGTATGGTAGCAAGACTGGTTGAGGGAAAAACCAAAAAAGAGACTCGCGACATTATTAAGGGCTTACCTGTATTCTGGTTCGACACCGAGACTACCGGAATCTCTAGCTTTGATGGCGACCCCACCAACAACGACGCAGTTCAGGTTGGTATTGTTTTCACTGAAAACGGTGAAGTAAAACGTAGACTAAACATCTATCTAAACCCTGGCATAGAAAATGGAGTTCGACTAGGTAAATGGTCGGCTCAGAATCTTATGCGCGACGTTTTGGATAAAGACGGCAACCCTGTCCTAGATGCAGACGGCAAGCCAAAAACAGAGCTAGTTACAAACGAGTGGCTGTCGAAGCAGATGTCTATTAGCGACGCTGCTGCCAAGATTATAGAGTTCATGGGCCCTAACCCGATCATCGGTGGTCAGAATGTTCCTTTCGACCTTCAGGTATTGAACAGGATGCTTGCTGTTGCCAGGAGAACAGACTTCAGTATTGCTGGAACCATTGACTCTAAGGACCTGGCCGAGGCACTGCTCCCTAAGTACAACAAAAAAGCAGGCATCGACGGCCCTAAGAAGTATGACAAAGAGCGTAAAGACTTCATCCCAACGTCTAGCCTTGGGTTCGTCGCTGAGTTCCTAGGTTTTGATCTCACTCGCTGGCACTCTGCTGATGGTGACGCCGAGGATTCGTGGAAGCTGACTTCTTCTATTCTAGATAGAGCAGCGGCCGAAGATCCAGACCGCACTAACAATCTTATGGATGAAAGGTACATGGCTCAGAGATATGCTGAGAGAATGCAGGAGTTCCTGGCTGCCATAGATCCTAATAACCCATCTACGGCAAAGCAGCACGGAGCAGTTAGGGAAGATGGTTTTGGCGAATACCTAGACGCTCTTGGTTTGAATCCAGTTGCTCAGGTTGCTAT
>NZ_JBIIAY010000112.1:0-10133 GCF_044239655.1 Brevundimonas sp. | reverse complement strand
TGGTCAAGATCAAGGAAGGCGAGCGCGAACGCATCCAGGCCTTCGAAGGCGTCTGCATCGCCCGTGACGGCGGCGGCGTGAACGAGAGCTTCACCGTCCGCAAGATCTCCTTCGGCGAAGGCGTCGAGCGCAAATTCCCCATCCTGTCGCCGAACATCGACGCGATCGAAGTCAAGCGTCGTGGCGTCGTCCGTCGCGCCAAGCTCTATTACCTGCGCGACCGTCGCGGCAAGTCGGCCCGGATCGCCGAACGCCAGACCGTCCGCCCCGCCAAGGGTGCCGTCGTCCCCGTAACCGGCACCGCCGACAAGTCGACCGACGAAGCATGATGCCACGGGTCGCCTGACCCGTCGAAACGACAAAGGCCCCGATCTCGCGATCGGGGCCTTTTTTCTCTACAGATCAGCGAGTTACTGAGGGTAAAGCCCCGAGCTCACGTCTCTTTGGCTCTCCAGGCTGGTGTGCAGGTCGTGAACCTCGCGGGTCTCGCGATGGATGGCCGCGTGGGCCCGGCGCAGGGTCTCACGCGTGGTCGCGGCCAGCCGCTCGTCCTTGATGGCGGCTTCGAAACGTCGGTCCAGCTCGGCCTCGCCCCGGTCGGCGGCACCGACGATCCCGGCCTCGGCCGGCATGATCGCCTGGCTGATGTCCATCACGGCCCGCTGGGCCTTGGCCAAGATCGAGCCGCCGTCATGTGGCTGGCCCCCCAGGGCCCGCACGGTGTCGGCCAGGCTCTGGGCCATCTCGCGACGCTCGGACGCCAGGCTCGCGAACAGGGTGCTGTGCCCCGTGCTGTCGCTGTCGCCCGAGACCTTCTCCAGCCGCTCGGCTGAGTCGAGTGTGGCCCCGATCAGTTCGTTCAGAACATGAATGTCGTGCTTGTTGGACATCGTAACCTCCGGTCTTGATGACGGTAACGGTTACGCTGTCCCTCGGTTGCGGCGCGATTGGGGTTGCGACGATCAAGCCGGCATCACAGCTTCGTGCGAAGCGACCACAGTTCGGGGAAGCACCGCTTCTCCAGCGTCGAGGTCAGATAGGCCACACCCTCGGTCCCGCCGGTGCCGCGCCTGCGCCCGATGATGCGCTCGATGGTCACCACATGCTTGTGCCGCCAGGTCAGCAGGGCGTCGTCCAGGTCCACCAGCTTCTCGGCCAGTTGATAGAAGGCCCACCAGCGCTCGGTGTCGCGATAGACCTCAAGCCAGGCCGCCTCGACCCCTTCCGACGGCTGGTAGGGCCGGCTGACGTCCCGGCCCAGCACTTCCGTCGGGACCGGCAATCCCGCCTTGGCCAGCTGGGCCAGGGTGTCTTCGTACAGGCTGGGGGCGGCGATCGCTTCGGCCAGAGCGGCATGCGCCTCGGGCCGGTCCTCCTGGAACCTCAGGAACCGCGCGTCCTTCAAGCCCAGCAGGGCCTCGAAGCGCCGGAACTGATCGCTCTGGAACCCCGAACTCGACCCCAGCACCCCGCGGAACCGCAGATAGTCGGCGGGTGTCATGGTGGCCAGGATGTCCCAGCTCTGGGTCATCACAGACTGGATGCGGCTGACCCGCGCCAGCGACTTGTAGGCCGGGACCAGATTGCCCGATCGAACCAGAGTCTGGGCCAAGGCCACTTCATGCAGGATCTGCTTGAGCCAGAGCTCCTTGGTCTGGTGGATGATGACGAACAGCATCTCGTCGTGTTCGTCCGAGATCGGGTCCTGGGCCGACAGCAGACGGTCCAGCCCGAGATAGCGGGCGTAGGTCATGTCGGACGGTGTCGCTGCGGGCGTGTCGATCTGGGTCATGACCGTCTATCGCCCGAGCGGCCCCCTGCCTCAACCCTTGGCCGCCTCAACCCACCAGGGCGGCGCGCGCCCCGGCCGTAGGGCAGATCGCACCATGTACCGTCACGTCCGCCTCCCCGAACGACAGGCCCAGCAGGTCCAGAACCGGATTGACCGCCGCGTCCAGCACCGGCCCCAGCGGTGCCAGCAATGTCCCCAGCGCCTGCACGATACCGCCCAGCCCCAGACCCAGACCGACGACCTGGACGTTGACCTGAAGCCGCTGCAACAGGCTGACCACGATCCCGTTCACAGCCCCGGTGGTCTTCACCGTCCTGGCCGTCTGGGCGGTGATCTGGGCATCGGAAAAGGTCACCGCCGTGAACCCCTGATCCGCCGCCTCGACCTCGGCCGAGCCGGTCAGGCTGACCAGACCCAGGACCGACATCAGGGTCGCGCGGGCCGGGGCCAGGGTCTGTTTGAAATCCCCCAGTCGCGTCTCGTCGATCACCCCGATCGAGGCCCTAGCGATCCCCGGACGCACGCCCAGCGTCACCGAACGGCCGGGCGTACATCCGATGGCGTCCAGCCGGGCCTCGGACGAGGCCAGCTCGATCAGGATGGGCAGGTTGACCTGGGCCAGGCCCGACAGCTTCTGGGACGTGCGGGCCTTCAGATACAGCCGCGCCTGGGCCGTTCGGACGATCGGCGACCCCTTGCCTGTGACCGTCAGCCAGGGCGACCGGTTCGGCCGCTCCCCGATGGCCAGGGATACCTTGAGCTCGGCCAGCCCTGCCTGGGCTCCCAGATCGAGCGCCACCTGCCGGTCCCCGCCCCCGATCTCGGCCATGGCCACGACCAGATCCAGCGCATTGACCGAGGCGTCGAGCGCCCCGGCCAGACCGTCCTCCGCGCCGGCCTCCGCACCGATCAGATCGCCCAGCTTCACCTCCACCCCGGCACCTGCCGTCGTCAATCTCGACAATGCGCTGGACGCCTGGCTGCCGACCAGGGGCCGCATGACGTCCAGCGCCCGCCCGAGGTCGATGGTCTGTTGCAGCAGGCCGTCATAGTCGCCGGCCTGAAGGTCCAGGTCGGCGACCATGGCGTCGCCGAAGGTCTTCAGATTGACGTCCGCCTTGGCCAGGGCGTCATAGTCCATGACGCTGAGGGATACCGACCCCCCGGTCAGCCCACCCAGCAGCTGGTTGGCCAGCCCCCCGTTTAGCGCTGCCAGCCGCGATCCGATCGAGAACATCGCACGCGGTGGGGCCTCGGTCCTCGCCGAGGTTGCGCTGCGGGTCAGGGTGACCGCGTCCCTGCCCATCACGAACCGTCCGAAATAGAGTGGCGACGGCTGGCTGAGCGTCACCCTGACGGCGTTGGGGTCGACGTCACCGGCGCTGAAGCGCGCCGCCGGGGCCAGCGCACGGTCGGCCGTATAGCGCCCCCGGACCACTGCCACACTGACCGTTCCGCCGGTGTTCGCCGTCGCCGTCGCCTGGGCCGCCGCCTCGGCACGGGGAATGTCCATGGCCGCCGAAAGGGCCGCCAGATCCGCTGCACCCTGAAGATTGCGGGCATGAAGCGCCAGCGATCCGACATCGACCGTCAGCGCGGCCAGAGCGCACGCCAGTCCGCCACCCAAGGCCGCGATGATCGCCACCCCGCCTCGCCGATCGGTCCGGAATGTGGCGAGGGGAGGCATCCTCAGTACCCGCCGATCCGAACCACGGCCGTCCGCTCGATCAGGGTCGGCGGCTTGGGCAGGGGTCCGGCCAGTTGCAGGATCGGATGGGCATGGGCGTCATAGGAGACACTGACTCTCACCGCCTCGGCGTCGCTGGTCACCGTCGTGGTGACCAGGGCCGGATCGAGCCCCGACCCCGTCGTGGCCTCCCGGGCGACAAAGGCCGACGCCAGGTCCCGGCGTTCGGCATCGTCCATTCCCCCCAACGCCGCCCGCGCGCTCTCGGTCGCCAGCGACTGCACCGACTGCGCCAGCCAGAACCAGCCGCCGTACACCACCATCCCCGCCAGCAGCAGAACCAGCATGGGCGCCACCAGCGCAAACTCGATCGCCGCCGATCCCTCCCGAGAGTTGGACGAGCTGCCGCTTCGTGTCGGACACTTCTTCAGCTGCATAACAACGAAACATTGCAGCTAGAGTTGTTAAATAAATGTGTAGCCGCGCCAAATCTCGGTTCGGAAAAAGCTCGAAACACTGATTGGGGAGAAATGGCGCGCCCGGAACGATTCGAACGTCCGACCCTCAGATTCGTAGTCTGATGCTCTATCCAGCTGAGCTACGGGCGCGCACAGGCCTTTCGGCGAGGGCGGGTCTTTAGCGGAGCGGGTCGGGGGGCGCAAGCGGGTTTTGAGGGGATTCTGGCGATGGGGCGGCGGCGCGTGGGCCCCGGGGTGGTGGCAGGGTTGGCGCGGGGCGGGGATCGGCCTAGTCGTGGGGCCTCCCCTTGATCCAGTGTCCGGACCCTGATGCGTCTTTCCCGCCTTCGTCGCCTTGTGCTCAGCCAGCCCCTGGCCGCGCTCCTGCTCCTGTCGCTGGCGGCCTGCCAAGGGCTGGCGGGCGGCGGCGGGCCTATCGATGCCGGCGCAACGGCCGCGGCCGAAGCGGCGTCTCCGCCTATCGTCAGCCCCGTCGAGGGCGCGCCACAGGCCGTGGGGCCGTTCGTGGCGGCGGCCAATCCGCTGGCGGTCGAGGCGGGGCTGGGCGTGCTGAGGCGGGGCGGGTCGGCGGTGGATGCGGCTGTGGCGGTCCAGGCCGTGCTGGGGCTGGTGGAGCCCCAGTCGTCGGGGCTGGGCGGTGGGGCCTTCATGATGGTCTATGACGGGACGACGCAGGAGGTCACCGCCTATGACGGGCGGGAGATTGCGCCGGCCTCGGCGACGCCGGAACTGTTCTACGAGGGAGGCCGGCCGCTGCCTTTCGTTCAGGCGGTGTTGAGCGGGCGATCGACGGGGGTTCCCGGGGCCGTGGCCATGCTGGCGATGGCGCAGAAGGATCACGGGACCCTGCCCTGGAGCGCGCTGTTCGATGACGCCGAACGGCTGGCGCGCGAGGGGTTCGTTGTCAGTCCCCGGCTGGCGGGGATGATTGCCGGTGCAGCCCCTCAGGGCCGGACGCCCGCGGCCGAAGCCTATTTCAGCCTGCCGGACGGGCGGCGCGCCGTGGCGGGCGATGTCCTGACCAATCCGGCCTATGCGGCGACGGTGCGAGCCTTGGCGGGCGAGGGGGCGCAGGCCCTGTATTCGGGCGAGATCGGCCAGGCGATCGTGGCGGCGGTGCAGGCCGAGCCGCGTCCGGGCGGCCTGACCGAGGCGGATCTGGCGGCCTACAGGCCGATCGAGCGCGGTGCCCTGTGCCGGCCGTTCCGGGTCTATGTGGTCTGTGTGCCGCCGCCGCCGTCCAGCGGGGTGGCGCTGTTGCAGTTGCTGGAGATGGCGGAGGCGACGCCGTCGCTGGCGGGCGGGCCGCAGGATGCCCAGGCCTGGGTCGCCTTCGCCCAGTTGCAGCGTCTGATGTATGCCGACCGCGATCGCTATGTCGGCGATCCGGCCTTTGTCGGCGTGCCGGTGCAGGGCTTGCTGGACGAGGACTATGTGGCCCAGCGCGCGGCCCTCGCGCCGGGCCTGACCGGGGCGGCGACGGCCGGGACGCCGCCGGGTGGGGTCTTCATGGCCCCGGATCGCACCGCCGAGCCGGCGGGGACCAGTCACATGGTCATCGTCGACGCGAAGGGAAACGCCGTCAGCATGACCACGACGGTGGAGAGCATCTTCGGCTCGGGGCGGATGGCGGGCGGGTTCTTTCTCAACAACCAGCTGACGGATTTCTCGTTCTCGCCGACGGCGGCGGACGGAACGCCCATGGCCAATGCCGTGGCGGCGAGGAAGCGACCGCGGTCGTCGATGTCGCCGGTGATCGTGCTGGATCATCAGGGGCGGCTGGTCGGGGCACTCGGGTCGCCGGGTGGATCATCGATCCTGGCCTATAACGCCAAGGCCCTGATCGGGGCCCTGGTGTGGGATTTGCCGATGCAGGCGGCGATCGACCTGCCCAATCTGGTGGCCAAGGGGCCGGGGTTCGGGGCGGATACGGAGATGTTCTCGCAGGCCCTGCGGGACGGCATGGCGGCGCGGGGCATCACGATCCAGCCCAATACGACAGAGAATTCGGGCCTGCACGGGGCCCTGTGGCGGCGCGGAGCGAATGGCTGGGGCTGGGACGGCGGGGCCGATCCGCGTCGCGAGGGACAGGCGCGGACGCACTGAGCACCCGACGCGCCCGTGGCGTCAGCCCGGCAGGCGCAGTTCGAAGGTCGTGCCCTCCGGCCCGGTGCGCAGCAGGCGCAGTTCGCCCCGGTGGTTGGCCGCTAGTTCGCGCGAGATGGTCAGGCCAAGCCCTGAGCCGTCCGAGGCCTTGCCGCTGACGAAGGGTTCGAACAGGCGTTCGGACAGACGCTGGGGGATGCCGGGGCCGTCATCCTCGATGCGGATGATGTCGACGCCGCCCTCGTGCGCGGCGCTGAGGCGGACCGTGCCCTTGCCGCGTCCGGCGTCACGCGCCGGATCACCCTCTACGGCCTGACGGGCATTGCGCATCAGGTTGACCAGGATGCGGTGCAGCTGGTCCGTATCGGCATTGACCATGAACCGGGCCGGGATGGCCTTGACCAGCCGGACGCCGGAGGTCTCGAGCCCTGCGTCCTCTCCCGCAGCGGCGGCGGCGGCCGACAGGGGGATGCGGGTCAGGACGGGCGGCGGCTCCTCGGACTTGCCGTAGTCGAGGACGTTGCGGGTCAGGGCGGCGGCGCGGCTGAGCGCCCGCTCCAGCCGCGGCATGGCCTTGGCGACGTGGGGGTCGTCGGAGGATGCCAGCCGCTCGGACGCGATCTGGGCCGAGGTCAGCATGTTCCTGAGGTCGTGATTGATCTTGGCCACCGCCTCGCCCAGCGCCACCAGGCGGGAGCGGGCGCGCAGCGACTGGCGCACCTCGTCCTGCATCCGGGCCAGTTCGCGCTCGACCCGGCCGATCTCGTCGTGACGGTCGGACGGGGTGGGGGCGACGGTCTCGGGGTCGGCGGCGAAGCCCTCGATCGAGCGGGTCACGCGGCGGAGCGGCTGGAGCACCAGATAGGCCAGACCGGCATAGAGTAGCGCCCCGGCCACCAGCGAGATCACGATCGAGACCAGCAGGCTGTTCAGCAGGAAGGCCCGCAGCTCAAGCTTCAGAGGCTGGGCCGGGGCCACCACATCGATGAAGTCGCCGGAGCGATAGCGCGGCTTGGCCCGGACCCGGATCGACCGTTCGGGATGGCCCATCAGGGTCACGACCGGATCCCACAGCCGGGTGGCGAAGCTGCGGCCCCTCAGGTCGATGAAGTCGGGCGCACGGGGCAGGTTGGGGGCCTGAAGAAGCTGGCGCATCACGCCCTGGTCCGAGATGGCCACGGCCGAGACCCCGCCGATGCGCAGCAGTTGTTCGGCCGTGTCGTCGTCGACGGCGTTGTAGGGCAGGGCCTCGACCCCGACCGAGGCCAGTTCGGCACCCTGCAGCCGATCCATCAGCCAGCGCTCGTGAAAGGAGGCCGCAGAGGGGCCGACGATCAGGGCCTCGACCGCCAGGGTGAAGACGACGGTCAGCAGCAGCAGGCGCGACGACAGGCCGTCCGGGGCATGGGGCGTCAGGGTCCCGGGCCAGGACAGCCGGCCGCCCGGGCGCATTGCCCGCCTGATCCTGTCGAACAGATCCTCGCCCCCGCTCATGGGGCGGGTCTCGCAAGGTTCGGGCCAGTGTTGAAGGGGGTGGGACGACGCATCAGGCGGCCTTCCCGCGCGACATCCGCGCCTGGACCGTTTTCAGCGCCAGGGGCAGGACGACGGCCAGGACGAAGACGCCCAGCATCGGGGCCCAGAACTGGCCGAACAGGGCCTGGAAGTCGGGGTCGGGGTCGGTGGCCAGCAGAGTGCTCAACCGCGATCCGATCCAGCAATAGATGATGTGGGCGGGCAGCAGGCCGATCACGGTGGCGACCGTATAGGGCGTCAGCCGCACCGCCATGACCCCGGCGGCGATGTTGATCATGTGAAACGGCACCACCACGGCCAGCCGTGAGGCCAGCACATACCAGAAGGTGTCCTTGTCGATGGCGGCGCAGACCCGGGCCATCAGGCCGGCGTCACGCTCGGCCTTCTGGCGCAAGGCCTGGCCCAGGGCCGAGCGAGCGACGGCATAGACGATCAGGGCCCCCAGGGTGGCGGCGATCGAGGTCGCTACGCCCCCGACCCAGGGCCCGAACAGATAGCCGGCGGTGATGGTCACGAAGAAGACGCCGGGCACCACGCTGGCGGTCGCTGTGGTGAAGATCGCCATCAGGGCCAGCAGGCAGAGGATGTAGTTCTCCTGGGCGAAGGCGGTCAGGGCACCGCCGTGGACACGCAGGGTCTCCAGCGACAGATAGCGGTTCCAGCCCATGCCGAAGATCAGGGCGATCACTCCGACAAGGATGATGAGTGGCGCAAAACGCCTGATCCGGTTCATTGACCTGTCCTAGACGGGTTCGTGTCCGGTGGGGAGGCCCAGCCTGAAGGAAGGCGGCCTGCGCGGGCTTGAGCGGCGTTGACACGGAAGGCCTCGCCCCTTATACGCCCGCCTCCGGCTGTGGACGCCTCCTTGTCCACGCGCCAAACCCTTAGCCCCAGGAGCCGACCGTGAAGCGGACCTATCAGCCGTCGCGTCTTGTTCGCGCTCGCCGTCACGGCTTCCGTTCGCGGATGGCCACCAAGAACGGCCAGAAGATCGTCGCCCGCCGCCGCGCCAAGGGCCGCAAGAAGCTGACGGCCTAACCGTCAGTTTCTTGAAAGTCCTCTCCGCCCGGAGGGGATCCATGACGAACCTTCTCAAAATCGAGCGCCTGACGTCGCGGCCCCAGTTTCTGGCGGCCGCGAAAGGTGTTTCCCAGGCCCGCGGCGCGGTCGTGGTCCAGAGGCTGGATCGCGGCGACGGTGACGACACCGTCCGCGTCGGCTTCACTGCCACCCGCAAGATCGGCGGAGCGGTCGTGCGCAACCGGGCCAAACGTCGCCTGCGCGAGGCTGCGCGGGCCTTGGTCGGGACGCATGGCGAGGCGGGCAGCGACTATGTGCTGATCGCGCGCATGGGCACGACGGCCCGTCCCTGGGACCGTTTGCTTGACGACGTGAAATCGGCGCTTACAAGGCTCGCGACCTCGACGACGGCGGGGCCCGCCCCCATTTCGGCGGTGACGCCCGCTTCCCCCACGACCGGCTCGACGCCCGGCCAGGACCACTGATCCGCATGAAATCCGAGAACGCACGCAATACGGTGATCTTCATCGCCTGCACGGCGGTGATCCTGATCCTGTACCAGGTCTTCGTGATGCAGCCCCAGGCCGATCGCAGGAAGGCCGCCCAGGCCGCCGCGGTCGCCTCGCAGCAACAGGTTCCGGGTCAGACGGCGGGTGCCGCGGCCCTGCCGGGTGCGAGCCCGGCGCCCTCCAGCGCCATCTTCCTGACCAACCGAACCCAGGCCCTGGGGTCTGCCGTGCGCGTGCCGATCGACACCCCGACGCTGCAGGGCTCGCTGTCGCTGAACGGCGGCCGCATCGACGACCTGTTCCTGAAGCGCTACCGGACCACGATCGACCCGAACTCGCCCTATGAGGAGCTGTTCCGGCCGTCCGGCATGGAGCACGCCTATTTCGCCGACTTCGGCTGGCTGGCCACCAACGTCCCCGGCGGGGTTCCCGGCGACAACACGCCGTGGCGCCTGACCAACGGGTCGCGCCTGACGCCGACGACGCCGGTGACCCTGACCTGGGACAACGGCCAGGGCCTGCGCTTCACGCGGACCATCTCGATCGACGACCAGTATCTGTTCAGCGTCCGCGACGACGTCCAGAACCTGGGCACCCAGGCCATCACCATCCGCCCCTACAGCCGCGTCCAGCGCCAGGGCGTGCCCGAGACCCTGGGCAAGAACCAGATCCTGCACGAGGGCGCCATCGGCACCTTCTCCAAGGGCGACGGTTATGCGACCCAGCAGCTGAAGTACAAGGACTGGACCAAGAAGGAGGTCGTGGCGACCGAGTCGACCGGCGGCTGGCTGGGGATCACCGACAAATACTGGATGGCCGCCCTGATCCCGGATCAGAAGGAAGCCGTGTCCACCGAGTTCCGCATCCGCGACGCCTCGACCTACAATATCCACGAAGCCAGCCTGTCGGGGGCGCTCCGCACCATCCAGCCGGGCCAGAGCGCGACCGAGACCCAGCGCCTGTTCGCCGGTGCCAAGCGCAACGAGATCCTGGCCGGATACGAG
>NZ_JBIIAY010000212.1:0-2601 GCF_044239655.1 Brevundimonas sp. | reverse complement strand
GGCTCCGGTATGCCGGAGCCAGATCAAACGAAATCAAGGCCGCGCGCAGGCCTCGACCTTGCCGTCCTGCCCCAGGCCCCCCTTGGGGAGAGCTATATCGTGTGGGTTGCCGGCGCTCGCGATCGCAGACGAATTTTCAGGGTTCGTTGCGTGGCAGATCGGCCGGGTCGAAATCCTGTCCGAGATTCAGCACGAACCCTGGCCCGAGTTCGACAGTATGATTGGCGGTCGCCAGGCGAACCGACATCCTCGTCGAGTTCGGCGCATAGTCCTTTGTGGCAACGCCCGAGGCATAGACCCGCTTCCAGTCAGCCCCGATTTCGCCCTCGCCACGGATGACGTTGGTGTATGGCGCAACGGCCTCGTCGATCCGGACGGGAAGACGGCTGGTCGGGCTGTCGGGCGAAGCGACCTGCAGCCTCGCGAACACCATCACAAGAACCGTGTCTCCCTGCTTGATCTCGCCAGTGACGGGGATGTTCGCCCCGGTCGTCCAGGTTTGCTCGGCGCGGATCGCCGGCACGCTGATGGCTTTTCCGCCGACGACTCCCTCGACCGGGTGCGGCAGCGGGCGCGCAGTGGTACCGGTGACTCTCCAGGCCTCAACGTGGGGGGTGTTGATGATGTTACGAAGAAGATCCGAGGATTGAGCATAGGGCCTAGCAACCTGCAAGGCTGCGACGCCCGCTATGACTACGACCGCTCCGATGGCAAGATTCCGCACAACAACCTCCAGATTTCGGGGCGCACTACGCGCATCGACGTCTTGAAAATATGTCCGACAAATGTTGGCCAGGCAATACGTGCTAGTGGCTCTTTGTGCTCCTGGTCTTGGCCAGATGGCGTGAGCGTGGCGTGGCAGGCGGTCCGTCCGACTGACGGTACACCAGGGTGAAAGGAGCCATCTCGCAGAGCGCCTGCGCTGGCTTGCCGTCAGCCTTTCGATTGACCGCATCAGCCAGGAGGGTGACCGCGTCTCTCGCCATGTCTGCAACGGGCTGCCGCACCGTCGTCATCGGAGGCCAGACTGTTGTCGCCAGGGCGGTGTCATCGAAGCCGCAGATCGTGAGGTCGCGGGGGACATCCAACCCCAATCGATGGGCGACGGCGATTGCAGCGGCACCCATATCATCATTGGCCGCGAATATGGCCGTCGGGCGGTTCGCGAGCGCGAGCAGAACGTCAGCCCCCTCAAGGCCGGAATGGTAGGTGAAATAGCCCTGAACCACCAGCGCGGGGTCCGGTGTTATTCCCCCATCACGCAACGCAGCGGTATAACCCTCCAGTCGCTGGGAGCTGGCCGTCTGACGCGGGTGGCCACTGATGTAGCCAATACGCCGATGGCCCAAGCCGATCAGATGGGTCGTCATCGCGTGAGCGGCGGCATAATCATCGACGCGGATCGACGACGTCGCGGCAGGGGGTTGATCGGTTCCCAAGGTTACGATGGGTATGTCTGCGTCGCGGAACAGACGGACGATCTCCGCTGAATCGCACAGAGGTGAAGGCAGGATGACGCCGCCGACTCCCGTCGCAATCAAACGACGAACGGCCACCTCTTCGCCAGCCTCAACCCCGCACTTGACGACAATCAGCTGGATCGCCTTCGCCCCACACTGCTCCAGCGCCCCGAGCAGGAGCTCGCTGAGGTAGGATGGACTGGGGTTACTGTAGAGAAGCCCGATCTGCAATGTGCGCGCGCTGGCCAGACTGCGCGCCGCATGGTTCGGCGCATAGTCCAGTTCGCGGATCGCTTCCGCGACCCGGATGCGCTTGGCCTCGGTAACGCTGGGCTCTCCGTTGATGACGCGTGATACGGTCATCCGCGAGACCCCGGCGAGACGGGCGACGTCATATATCGTCAACCGACCGCCGTTCCGGCGTGCGACCTTGCTCTCCAACCTGTGTCTCCCCGATTTTGTCCGACTATACCTCAACCCTTCTCGCAATGCGCGCGCGGTGAGGCGCCGTTTGTACGGCAGATCCCTGAATATCTCAGCAAATGGGCAAGACTCCGCAGAAAGCCCGGAACTGGGTCTCTGCGCCTGGAGCCTCGACGTGTTCGCCGCGAACCCCTAAAGCGGCGTTCGGGGACTAGCGGCCTTCAGCGCGCCTGCAATGGCGTCGCGCAGCGGCTTGGGTTTGTCGTCAGCGTCAAACGGTGTCGGGCGCTTGGGCAAGCCGTCGGCCCTCGGCCACAGGTTCTGAAGCCAGGAATATCGGTCGGACAATCCCCAGGCGACGATGGTTTGGGTCTGCGGATAGTCAAGCATGAGGTCCAGATACGCACGACCGAGAGTGGCGACTTCCTGGTCCCGGAAGGGAATGGTGGCGGGCAGGTTCTTGTCGTGGACATCGAACTCGGTGATGGCGATCTTCAGACCCATTCCCGTCACTTCGTCGATGAAGCGCGACCACTCCCGTTCCTGGGCCGTGTTGAAGCCGACCGAGTTTGCTTCGTTGCCGGAGCCGATATGACTCTGGACACCGAGGGTGTCGATCGGAACGCCTCGGGTCTTGAGCCCTTCCAGCAGCCGCAGGACGCCCGCCCGATGGGTTTCGTGCCCTGCCTCCCAACTCATGTAGTCGTTGTAGGCCAGA
>NZ_JBIIAY010000211.1:0-2661 GCF_044239655.1 Brevundimonas sp. | reverse complement strand
GTGCTGCTGCTGTGGGTGTGCTGGAAGATGTGGCGCGAGCTGCAGGAATCGGCGACCCACGACCAGGCCGAGGCCCAGGCCGAGCTGGAACTCGCCATCGCCATCGAGCACGGAAAAGGCCCCTCGCCCGAGGAAATGGGCCTGAAGCGCAAGACCTTCGGCGCGGCCCTGGTCCAGATCCTGATCGCCGACGTGACCATGTCGCTGGACAATGTGCTGGCCGTCGCCGGTGCGGCGCACGACCATCCGTGGATCATGGTCTTCGGCCTGGTGCTGTCGATCGGCCTGATGGGGGTTGCGGCGACCTATATCGCCAAGCTGCTGAGCAAGTACCGCTGGATCGGCTATGTCGGTCTGGTCATCGTGCTGTACGTCGCCCTGCACATGATCTGGGACGGCTATCGCTCGACCGTGGTCCGGGCCCTGGCGGTCCAGTCGCACAATGCGCGCGCCCCGGCCTTCCTCGATATCTCGGCCGAAGAGGTCCAGAAATCCTGCCGGCCCGAGGTGGGTGAAAAGCTGACGGTCTGTCTGGCCCAGAAGGCGATCGCCAAGCCTTAAGGGTGCGTCGATGAGCAAACGCCTGGAGCAGATGCGGGCCAGTCCGTCAAACGACTGGCGCATTCGCGATGTCGAAGCTCTGTGCAAGGAACACGGCCTGACATGCTCGCCACCCCGCGGCGGCAGATCGCACTACAAGATCGCTCACCCGGCTGTCGCGGACATGCTCAGCATCCCATTCGCGCGTCCGATCAAGTCCGTGTATATTCGCAAACTCGTCCAGATGGTGGACGCGGTTTCGAGGGCGTGATGTCGCCGTTGTCCTACCCAGTTCTGGTTCGCCCGCTCAGTGAAGACGAAGGCGGCGGCTATCTGGCCACGGTACCCGACCTGCCGGGATGCATGAGCGACGGCGAGACCCCGGAAGAGGCGATCGTCAATGTGCGTGACGCCATCCTCTGCTGGTTCGAGATGGCCGAAGAGATGAACCGGCCCGTCCCACCACCGTCGATCGAGTTGAAACTGGCCTCCTGACGCCGCTTCACTTTGGGCCCAACCGGCGCCACCATCAGATCGGGCGATTGCCGCGCCATGACGGCTGAGGGGGACCACCATGCGCCATATCCGACTGATCGCGGTCGCCTGTCTGCTGGTCGCGGCCTGTGACGAGCCCGCGCCGGAACCGGCTTCGGCGCCAGAGGTCGCGGCCCCTGTTGCGGCCACCCCGGAACCCGCTCCGACGCCCGCCGTCCTGACCGACCTCGCGGAGACCGATCCCGCCCGTGCCCCGATCGTGGCGGCGCTGGATGCGGCCGTGGCGCGGTCGCTGGGCGTACCGGCGAAAGTTAACGTCGAGATCGCGCGCGCCGAGGGCGATTGGGCCTATGTCTCAGGCCCCGCCGTGGCGGCCGACGGCACCGACCTCGACCTGTCGAAGACCAATATGGCCCGCGCCGCCGAGGAAGGCATGATGGACGGGACCACCGTCGTCGCCCTGCTCAAGCGCACCGCAGGCGTCTGGTCCGTCGCGGAGATGGCCGTGGGTCCCACCGACGTCCCCGCCGTCGCCTGGCCGCGCCAGTATGGCGTCAGCCCGGCCCTGGTCGGCATGGAAGAGGCCGAGGGCGGCGAGGCCTAAGCCGCCTCCGCCCCGCCGAACCGTTCGGTCCACTCCGCAACCTGAATGTCCTCGATCTTCTTGAACAGCACCTCGGCGGCCTGAACCGGCTGGCCGACCGGCAGGGCCGTGGTCCAGTCCTCGCCGGGTGCCGGCCAGGTCAGGTCCGTCGCGCCGACGGACGCCGCGATCTTGACCGCCGAGAACGGCATCACCGGCGCGGCCAGCCGGGCGAACAGGGCGACGAGGTTCAGCCCCATCCGCACCCCCACCGCCGCCTGGACCGGGTCGGTCTTGAACGCGGTCCAGGGCGCGGCGACCTGCAGATATTCGTTACCGAGCACCCAGACGGCGCGGATCGCCTGACAGGCCTTCCTGAACTCCATGGCCTCCAGGGCGGCGGTGGCTTCGGCCAGGCCCGCCTCGACGTCGGCGATCAGTTTCGCCTCCACCGGGCCGGGCTCGCCACCGTCCGGCACCACGCCGTCGAACTTGGATTCCGTGAACTTGACGATACGGTTGACGAAATTGCCCAGGACGTCGGCCAGGTCCTTGTTCGTCGTCGACTGGAACTGTTCCCAGGTGAAGGCCGCATCCGACCCTTCCGGCCCATAGGCCGTCAGGTGCCAGCGCCAGTAGTCGGCGGGCAGCAGCTCCAGCGCCTGATCCATGAAGACCCCGCGCTTGCCCGAGGTCGAGAACTTGCCGCCGTACCAGTTCAGCCAGTTGAAGGCCTTGAGCTGATCCACCGTCTTCCACGGCTCGCCCGAGCCGATGATGGTCGCGGGGAACGACACGGTGTGGAAGGCCACGTTGTCCTTGCCCATGAACTGGACGTAGCGGACGTCGCCCGCCCCCTCGTCCAGCCGCCACCAGTCGCGCCAGGTCCGACCGTTCGCGTCGGCCCACTCCTCGGTCGCGCCGATGTATTCGATGGGAGCGTCGAACCACACATAGAAGACCTTGCCCTCCATGCCCGGTCGCGGCCCGCCGTCGGGCCCCACCCCCCGCACGCCCCCCGCCCGGTCGCGGGTGATCCCCCG
>NZ_JBIIAY010000233.1:0-2665 GCF_044239655.1 Brevundimonas sp. | reverse complement strand
TTAAGATGCATAGGAATCAGTATCAAATTAGTTATACCCCATGGGAATCTACTGTGATTCCATCTTTATGGAAACCGTTTTTAGATGAAGCAGATGAGATATGGACAACATCTAATTGGTGTGCTAATGTATTTGAAGATAATGGATATAAAGTATCTAATGTCTATCCTCATGGTATTGAGCCTATGTGGACTAGCAAAAAAAGAATTAATGATGGCGTCATAAAGTTTTTGCATATTGGCGAACCCGCCCCAAGAAAAGCGGGACAAATGGTAGTAGACGCATTTACAGAATTATTTGGAAATGATCATCGCTATTCTTTAACTATCAAAGCATATAAGAATAATACTACTCGTGTATATAATAACTTTATAGATAAAAACATTATTGGTTTACCTCATCATATATATAATAATATTAATATGATAACAGATGAATTAGATATGGATGAATTAGTAAAGCTTTATCACGATCACGATGTTTTAGTTTATCCTTCATACGGAGAAGGCTTTGGCTTTATTCCGCTTCAAGCCTTGGCTACTGGGATGCCAACAATTTGCACAAGTGCTTGGGCTCATTATGATAACTATTTGGGGCCATTAAGATTAAAGTCAAAACTAATAGATTCTCCATGGCCTTATCCTCATCAAGGCCAAGTGTTTGAGCCAAACTATAAACACCTACTTGAACTTATGAGAGATGTTTCAATTAATTTTAATGCATACTCAGGTTATTACTTTGCTCAGTCAACTAAGATACATGAAGAATATAATTGGAACCAGTTGACCAAGAAAGCGTTTGACCCAATAGTAAAAAAGTTTAGCTAGCACTAGACCGCTAAATAAAAGTTTGCTAGAATTAGATCTTATTCAAAATTAATTAATCCGTTAGGCGGAAGAAAAGGTGTCACTAAAAATGTCAAGAACTATTGAAAATCCCTATGAAAACTTTATTGCATTGTCTCGATATGCAAGATGGATCAAAGAAGAAAATCGCAGAGAAACTTGGGGAGAAACAGTAGATCGCTATTTTGATTTTATGCTGAAGCACCTAAAAGAAAATAATGGATATACTCCAGATGCAAAGATTGTAGAAGAGCTAAGACAAGCTGTATTCAATCGTAATGTTATGCCATCAATGAGATCAGTAATGACTGCAGGAGCTGCATTAGATAGAGATCATGTTGCAGGATATAACTGCTCATTTGTTCCAGTAGATTCACCTCGTTCATTTGATGAGACTATGTATATTCTTATGTGTGGAACAGGTGTAGGATTCTCTGTTGAGTATAAGTATGTCAATAAACTTCCTGCCGTCCCAGAGACACTTGAAAAGTCAACAACAGTAATCACTGTTGAAGATTCAAAGCAAGGTTGGGCAAAGGCATACCGTGAGTTGCTAGCACTTCTTTGGTCAGGACAAATTCCTGCTATTGATGTAAGTAAACTTCGTCCAGCAGGTGCACGTCTTATGACAATGGGCGGAAGATCATCTGGACCACAACCATTAATTAATCTTTTTGATTTTACAATTGCAAAATTTAAATCTTCTACAGGACGTCAGCTAAAGCCAATTGAAGCACACGACATTATGTGTAAGATTGGTGAAGTAGTTGTCGTAGGCGGTGTTCGTAGATCAGCAATGATATCTTTGTCAAATATTAATGATATTGAAATGGCTCAAGCCAAGTCAGGTAACTGGTGGGAGAACAATACTCAACGTGCTCTCTCAAACAACTCTGTTGCGTATTCTCGTAAACCAGAGATGGAGCAATTTATTGCAGAATGGAAATCTTTGTATGACTCGAAGTCAGGAGAGCGAGGCATATACAATGTGGCCGCAGCTCAAGCCCAGGCAGCCAAGTTTGGAAAAAGAGATCCAAATATTCACTATGGAACTAACCCATGTTCAGAAATTATTTTACGTCCTTACCAGTTTTGTAACCTTTCAGAAGTCGTATTACGTGAAAATGATACAAAGAAAGATATTGAAAAGAAAGTAAAGCTAGCCACGATCCTTGGAACATGGCAATCAACATTAACAGACTTTAAGTATCTTCGTAAAATCTGGAAAGATAATACTGAAGAAGAACGCCTATTAGGAGTTTCTCTTACTGGACAATTTGGGCATAAGTTCATGTCAGGTAAACAAGACCTTGTTGGACTAGAAGCATTCTTGATGGATTTAAGAGAATCAGCAAGAGCAACAAATAAAGATGAGGCTGAGAAAATTGGGATTCCCGAGTCTGCAGCTATTACTTGTGTAAAGCCATCGGGAACAGTATCTCAATTGGTCGGGGTATCTTCAGGAATGCATGCTTGGCATTCACCATATTACATTAGAACAGTTCGTGGCTCAAAGGGAGATCCAATTTCTACATTCTTAAAAGAAGTTGGAATTCCTGTAGAAGACGATGTAATGAAGCCAGCAGATACATATGTATTTTCATTTCCAGTTAAGGCACCAGAAGGTGCAATTGTTAGAAATGATTTAACGGCAATTGAACACTTAAATATTTGGTTAGTATACCAACGTGCTTGGTGTGAGCATAAGCCTTCAATTACAGTTTCTGTAAAAGAAGATGAATGGATGGAAGTTGGAGCATGGGTATATAAGCATTTTGATGAGGTATCTGGAATTTCATTCCTGCCGCATTCAGATCACT
>NZ_JBIIAY010000110.1:0-10470 GCF_044239655.1 Brevundimonas sp. | reverse complement strand
GATGCCGGTCACCCGCTTGGCCGTCATCGGCACGAAGGGCAGGCGGACGCCCGCGTGGATGGTGAAATAGTCGACGCCCTGTTCGGCCTGTTCGATCAGGGTGTCGCGGAACACCTCCCAGGTCAGATCCTCGGCGATGCCGTTCACCTTCTCCAGCGCCTGATAGATGGGCACGGTGCCGATGGGGACGGACGAGTTGCGGATGATCCAGTCGCGGATGTTGTGGATGTTGCGGCCCGTCGACAGGTCCATGACGTTGTCGGCGCCCCAGCGGGTGGCCCAGACCAGCTTGTCGACCTCGTCGTCCACGGAGGACAGGACGGCGCTGTTGCCGATGTTGGCGTTGATCTTCACCAGGAAGTTGCGGCCGATGATCATCGGCTCGACCTCGGGGTGGTTGATGTTGTGCGGGATGATGGCGCGGCCGCGCGCGATCTCCTGACGCACGAACTCGGGGGTGACGAAGTCGGGGATCGAGGCGCCGAAGTCCTCGCCGTCGCGGATGCAGGGGGCGTTCTGCTCGCGGCGCAGGTTCTCGCGGATGGCGACATATTCCATCTCGGGCGTGATGATGCCGGCCTGGGCGTATTCGTACTGGGTGACGGGGCGGCCCTCGACGCCCTTGAAGACGCGGTGGTTCGAGATGTCGAAGCGGGGGGCGAGGTTCTTGCCCGACGCGTGGCCGTTGTCTTCGGGCTTGACCTCGCGCGGGTTCAGGACGGGCGCGATGTCGCCGCGGTCGAGCTGCCAGCTGGATTTGACCAGGGGCAGGCCCTTCTTGATGTCGATGACGGCGGTCGGGTCGGTGTAGGGGCCCGACGAATCATAGATGGTCACCGGCGGCTCGTTGGCGCTGGGGTGGACGGCGACCTCGCGGAAGGGGACGCGGATGTCGGGATAGAGCTCGCCGGCGACATAGACCTTGCGCGACCCGGCGCGTTCGCCGGTGGGGATGGTCCCGGTCTCGGCCATCACCTGCTCGCGGGCGTCCTTGAGCGCGAGCTCGACGTTGGGCTCTTCGGGCGGGGTGGCGGAGACGTGGATGTTCATGGCGGCCTCTGTGCTTGTCAGAGGGTCGCGCCGACGAGGGCAACGAGAAGGGTCCTGTCGCGCGGACCGAAAGCGTACTCATCCCTTCGCCGGCATGACCCGGATCAGGTTCGGCCGGTCAGAGGATTACCTCTATCTCAGCGGCTCAGGTGCCGCCCCCGGGAGAACGCAGGGACCCTAGCGCGATCGCTGCGTCGGCTCAAGCGACCGGGCGGGGCGCGGCCAGGGCGCCGTACAGGTCCGTGCGGCGGTCGCGGAAGAAGCCCCAGGCGGCGCGGTGGCGATCAAGGAAGTCCAGGTCGAAGGTGTGGACGAGCGCGCCCTCGTCCTCGCGGCCGAAGCTCTCGACCAGGTCGCCGCGATGGTCGGCGATGAAGGAGTGGCCGTAGAAGGTCTGGCCCGCCGCCGTGACCTGTTCGTGACCGATGCGGTTGGCACCGACGACGGGGACGACGTTGGACACCGCATGACCCTGCATTGCGCGCCGCCACGGCTCGGCGGTGTCGAGGGTGTCGTCGTGAGGCTCGGTGCCGATGGCGGTGGGGTACATCAGGATCTCGGCCCCCTGCAGCATCATGGCGCGGGCGGTCTCCGGGTACCACTGGTCCCAGCAGATGCCGACGCCGATCCGGCCGAAGCGCGTGGACCAGACCTTGAAGCCGGTGTCGCCGGGGCGGAAATAGTATTTCTCCTGATAGCCGGGGCCGTCGGGGATGTGGCTCTTGCGATAGACGCCGAGGGGTTCGCCGTCGGCGTCCAGCATGACCAGGCTGTTGTAATAGTGCGGCCCCTCGCGCTCGAAGATCGAGACGGGGATGGCGACGCCGAGTTCGGCGGCGACCGGTGCCAGCTGGACCACGGCCGGATGCTCGCGCCAGGGATAGGCGGTGCCGAACCAGTGCTCCTCCTGCGACACGCAGAAATAGGGGCCCTGGAACAGCTCTGACGGCAGGATGACCTGCGCGCCTCTGCCGGCCGCTTCGCGGACGAAACCGATGGTCTTGTCGATGTTCGCCTGGATGTCTTCGGAGCCATAGGAGGTCTGGATGGCGGCGACGGAAACGGTGCGGGCCATCAGGCGGGCTCCTGCTGGGAGATGCAGTGGAAGGATCCGCCGCCCGACAGGATGGCGAGGGACGGCAGGGGGATGATCTCGCGGTCGGGGAAGACGGTAGACAGGGCTTCGCAGGCGAGGCGGGCGGCGAGGGGGTCGCCGTAGGTGGGGACGATGACGGCGCCGTTGGCGATGAGGAAATTCATGTGGCTGGCGGGGACCGGGCGTTCGTCTTCGTCGAGGATCAGGCCGGGCGAGGGGATGCGCAGGGGCGTGAAGCCGGCCTCGGCGATCGCAGCGGCGGCGGCGTCATAGGCGTCGGCGTTCGGATCCTTGCGGCCGAAGGCGATGGGGATGGCGACGGTATCGGGCGTGACGAAACGGGCCAGGTTGTCGACGTGGCCGTCGGTGTGGTCGTTGAGCAGGCCTTCGCCCAGCCAGACGACGCGGGTGGCACCCAGGGCCTGGATCAGGGCGGTCTCGGCCGTGTCCTGGGTCCAGCCGGGGTTGCGGTTGGGATTCAGCACGCACTGGCGGGTGGTCAGGAGGGTGCCGGCTCCGTCGTGGTCGACCGCGCCGCCCTCCAGGATGAAGTCGTGGCGGTCGAGCGCGGTGCCGGAGACCTCGCCGATCTGGTCGGCGACGGTGTCGTCGAATTCCAGCTCGTACTTGCCGCCCCAGCCGTTGAAGCGGAAGGCGGCGGCACGTTCGGAGCCCGAGCCGAAGATGGGGCCGGTGTCGCGCAGCCAGATGTCGCCGAAGCGGCCGGGGACGACGGTGACGCCGTCCACGCCCGCGAACCTCCCTTGCGCGTCCGTCAGCGCCTCGTCATTGCCGACCAGCAGTCTGACCTGTTCGCGGCCGGGACCGGCGAGGGCGCGGACCAGGGCCTCGACCTCGGCTTGAGCGGGTTCGAGGTTGTCCTCCCAGAGATCGGCGTGGCTGGGCCAGCCGACCCACATCGCCCGGTGGGGCGACCATTCGGCGGGGATCGGCGTGGGCATGATCGGGGCAGTCCTGAAGCGGCGGGCGGACCCAGATAGTGGGCGGGAGCCGCGACTTCAATGTGACGGGGGCAAACGTGCCAGCCGGTGCGATCTACCCTTCTCCCCTTGCGGGAGAAGGTGGCAGCCGAAGGCTGACGGATGAGGGGTCGCACTGGCGGTCGGGATGAGCGGATGCCACGCACGACGGTGAGGTCAGCGTGACCCCTCATCCGTCTCGCTCCGCGAGCCACCTTCTCCCTCAAGGGGAGAAGGGACCCGGGCGGGCGTCTGCCCTACTCCCCGCTGATCTCGCGGACGGCCTTCATCAGGGCCTCGACGACCTTGGCGGTTTCGGGGTCGGACCAGCCGCCGGGCTTCATCTGGACGGCGTGGCGCAGGGTGTGGAAGGCCTCGCGGACCACCTCGGGGGTCTGTTCGCCCGAGACGAGGCGGGCGGCCTGGGCCATGCGCTGCATGACGCCGTCCACCGCCGCGCGGTTCTCGTCCAGCCAGGCCTTGCCGGCTTCGGTGACGGAAAAGACCCGTTTGCCGGTGCTGTCCTCGACGCCCGCGATCAGGCCTTCGTCGGCCAGCAGGGACAGGGTCGGATAGACGACGCCGGGCGAGGGGGCATAGCCGCCGCCGAAGGCCGTCTCGATGGCCTTGATCAGATCATAGCCGTGGCGCGGTTCCTGCTCGACCAGGGCCAGCAGCACCAGCCGCAGGTCGCCGGGGCCGAACATCCGCCGGCCCCGTCCGGGGCCACGGCCCTCGCCGCCGCCCGCTCCACGGCCGCCCCGACCCCAGGGGCCCTTGGAAAACCCGGAACGGCCCCGGCCTTCGCCGCCCTCGGACGGGCCGCACCAGTGACGGCCGCCGCGGCCGCGCATCTCGCTCTTGAAGCCAAACATTCTGTGTCTTTCTTCTGTTTTCATGAGGCCAAGATATATCTTTCGAAACGCAAAGCAAGGGTCTTGAGATATATCTTTATGAAATGAGGAACTGGCGGTGCAGCCCGGTCATTCCTGTGTCCTGAACAGGAGCCGCCCATGACCGACCAGCCAGAGACCCAGGACGCCCGGGAAGCCGAAGCGACGGGCGAAAAACCCGATCTGGGCCGCACGCCCGATGCGATGATCGAGGCCCTGACCGGCTCCGACTCAGGATCCGACACCCGCGCGGGATCCTTGCAGGGCGGGGCGGCGACCGGATCGGACGACGACCCGGATTCGGACATCATCAACCAGGCCCTGGCCAGCGAAGGCATGGTCTCGGCCGACGCCCCGACGCCGTCGTCGGTGGGACCGGACACGGTCAAGAACACGGGTGCCGAACCCGGGGCCGACCCATCCGCCCGTGGCGAGGCCGACGCCGCGACCGGTTGAACTGCGGCAACACCACGGCCCCCAAGGTCTGCCCGGCCCCGCCGTCGCCTTGCCGTCGCCGTAACGATGCGCCACGGTGCGGGGAAGTCGAACGGGTTCAGTTCAACGGTTTATGGGGCGTATGCTGATATGAAGTGCAGTCTTGCGGGGGGTGCCCTGTTGCTGACCCTCGCGATCGCGGGTTGTGACCGGCGCAGCGAGACGCCGGCACCGGCCGAAGCGCCTGCCTCTCCTGCTGCGGCCGAATCCGCCTCGACGCCACCTGCTGTTTCGCCCACCCCGGTCGCCGAACCCGCCACGCCGGCCGTTGCGGCGGCACCGGCGTTTGCCGCCGTCTATCCCGGGGCCGAGCTGGCCGGGCCGCCGCTGGCCGCCACCGGTCCGGCGGGGCCGGGCGGGGTCGTGACCTTTACCACCGACGCCGACCCCGACGCCGTGATCGCCTTCTATCGCGAGCGTGCGGAAGGGGCGGGCATGGCCATCATCTCGTCGATGAACCAGGGTGAGGCGCGGGCTTACGGCGCCCAGAACCAGGCCAACGGGGCCAATATCAATGTCGTGGCCGCCCCGTCGGAGGGCCGGACCTCGGTGCAGCTGACCTGGAGCGAGGGTCAGTGAGACGCATGGCGTCGATCTCGGCGCTGGCTGCGGCCGCCCTGCTGGCGGCCTGTTCGAGCACGCCGTTCGGGGCGCCGGTGGCGTCGTCGGTGTCTGCGCCGGCCGCGATGTCGGCCCCGACGCATGAGGGTGGGTATCTCTCGGCCGACCGGATCGAGGCCTTGGCGCAGGCTGTCCCCGCGCCGTCCGCCGAAGGGTCGGCGGAGCAGGCGGCGGACCGGGCCCAGTCGGATCGCTATCGCGCCTATGAGGGCGGGGACCGGTGGCTGCTCGCCACGGCCCATGCCGAACTGTCGCCAAGACTGGCCGCCCAGCATTTCGACTGTGCCCTGGGGGTGCGGTTTGCGTCCGCGCCGACGCCGCGCCTGACCGCCCTGTTCGACAAGGTCCTGAAGGACGCCAACGGGGCGGCGGAGCTGGCCAAGACCCGCGCCTTCCGGCCCCGTCCCGTCGGCGTCGATCCGGCGCGTGCCGCCTGTACCAACGTCAGCGCGGCGGGCCGGGCCAGCGCCTCCTATCCGTCCGGCAGCGCCACGGTCGGGGTGGCCTATGGCGAGGCCGTCGCCGTGCTGGATCCCGCCCACGGTGCCGCCGCGCGCGAGATCGGCCATCAGATCGCGGTCAGCCGGGTCGTCTGCGGCATGCACTATCCGGCCGATGCGGCGGCGGGCGAGGTTCTGGGCCGGGCCGTGTTTGCGCAGATCGCCGCCACGCCCGCGTTTCAGGCCGATCTGGAGGCCGCGCGGGGCGAGCTGGCGGCAGTGCGCGCCACAGGCCTGACCAACCCCGGATGCGCGGCCGAGCGGGCGGCCCTGGCCCTGCCCCTGCCCTGAGATGATCGCGGCGCTGATCCTCGCGGCGCTTCAGGGCCAGGGGGGCGGTCTGCCTGCCGCCCGGCCCTGTTCGGCGGCGGAGATCACGGCCCTGACCACGGCCTCCGCCGAGCCCTATCGGCTGACCTGCCGGGCTGTTCTCGGCGGGCGTGCGGTCATGCGGCGGGTGCTGATCGAGGGGGCTGAGGCCTCGGGCGCGGGCATCGACTGCGGCGGCGGCTCGATCGGGCGGCCGGGCGTCCAGACCTCGACCCAGGCGCCGACGGTGGCGATCTGGTCGCGGCTGATCGACGGACCCAGCCCGCGCTGGAGCCGGCCGACCGACCTGTCGATCGCCAACTGCACCATCCACGGCAATGTCCGGATCTGGGGCATGGGGGCGCTGAGCCGGATCGAAGACCTGCGGGCCTCGTCGCGGACGCCGGGCCATACGCAGGCTGTGCAGGCTTCGGCACCGACGCGGATCGCGGTGACGGGAACGACCCTGCTGGGGACCGGATCGATCCCCTTCTACGTAGGGCCGGGGGTGACGGGCGTCAGTCTGAACGGCGGGCGGTTTGGGGGACGGTCGGAGTCGACGGCGATCTATCTGGACGCCGAGAGTGCGGGGACGGCGATCCGCAACGTCGCCTTCGACATCACCACCCCGCGCGAACAGATCGCCGTGGACGGCTCGGCGCGAAACCTGATCAGCGGCAACCGCTTCGTCCTGCGCGGGCGGGGCGGGGTGTTTCTGTACCGGAACTGCGGCGAGGACGGGGTGATCCGGCATCAGACACCGTCGGGCAATGTGATCACAGACAATGTCTTTTCCGGCTCGACCGCGCGGTCCGTGGTGGTCGGGTCGCGCAACGGCGGGCGAAGGTACTGTGGCGACGACCGGGGCTATCCGTTCGGGTCCAGTGCCGACGACCGCGACCTCGCGACCGGCAATACGGTGGCGCGGAACCGGACGGTGCGCTGAGGCGCGTCCTGCCGCGCCTTTCGCATTTGTCATGCTGATGAACCGAACCTGACGCGGCCTGTTCAGGTCGGGATCAGCCGGCGGGTGGTTATCTGTCGTCATCGCTGGCCACCCGGCCCCCGACAGAACACCAGCAAGGAGAGATCCGATGTTCAAGAAGATGCTTGTCCCCGCCCTCGTCCTGGCCGCGACGTCGGCCGCCCTGCCCGCCGCCGCCCAGTCCTGGGGTCACCAGGATCGCGGCCACGACCGTGGCTATCAGAACGCCGGATACGGCAACTGGCAGTCGATCAACCAGCGTCAGGCCCAGCTCGACCGCCGCATCGACCAGGGCGTCCGCAACGATTCCTTGAGTCGCCGGGAAGCCGGCCGTCTGCGGGCCGAATTCAACGGCATCGCCCGTCTGGAGCAGAGCTACCGTCGTGGTGGCCTGTCCGGCTGGGAACGCGCCGACCTGGACCGCCGCTTCGACCGGCTGTCGGCCCAGATCCGCATGGAACGCCGCGACCGCGACAACCGCCGCGGCTAAGCTGACCGGTGCAGAAACAAGAAGGGCGCGATCCGCAAGGGTCGCGCCCTTTTCCCATGCGTCAGGCGGTGACGATCCGGATCTCGGGCCAGCGCTCCGTCGCGCTGGCGACGACGCGGTCCCAGCCCCTGGCGAGCGGCCGGTCCGGATTGGGGCGGAGCGTCAGGGCGAACAGGTCGTCCAGACCGAAAGGGGCGGCGACGCTGATACTGTCGTCGGCCTCCAGCCGAACCCCGACGGCGAAGGCGGGGGCGACGAAGCGGCCGAGGGCCGTGTCGGTGTCGGGCAGGGGCTCATAGGTCTCGCCGAACCGGTCGGGGAACCAGATATGGACCCGCGCCTGATTGCGCACCTCGACCTCGGAGCGGAACGGCTCGTCGAAGGCTGCGGCGACGCGGCGGATGACGGCGTCCTCGGCGTCCCAGGAGGTGTCGGGGTCGAAATAGCCGAGGTCGAAATCCTTGCGGCCATAGCCGATCGCGCGGCCGGTCACGGCATTCCAGACGCTCTGATAGACGGCACCCGAGAAGACCCGCCAGTCGGGCAGGTCGAGGCCGCGCACCGTGGTCAGGACGTGCATCAGGCCGGGGTCGGCGCGGACGACGGCGATGAGGCGGGCTTCCAGATCGCTCATCGCCGTTCCCGCAGCGGCCAGCCGTGATCCAGCGGCCCGTGGCCGCCGCCCAGACCCGGCGCACGGCGGATGGCCTCGGCGACATAGGCGCGGGCGTTGGAGACGGCGGTTTCCATCTGCAGGCCCTTGGCCAGGCCGACGGCGCAGGCGCTGGCCAGGGTGCAGCCGGTGCCGTGGGTCGAGGTGGTGTTCAGCCGGGGTCCGGCCATCAGGGTCTCGCCCTGGGCCGTCAGCAACAGATCGACCACGCGCGGCCCCGGCACATGGCCACCCTTCATCAGCACGGCCCGCGCCCCCATGGCCATCAGGGCCTCGCCCGCGCGGCGCTGGCCGTCGAGGTCGGTGACGGCGATCCCGGTCAGAGCCTCGGCCTCCGGTGCATTGGGGGTCAGGAGGGCCGCGCGGGGGATCATCAGGGTACGGACGGCCTCGATCGCGTCGCGGTCCAGCAGGGGGGCACCGCCCTTGGCGACCATGACGGGGTCGATGACGGCGGGGGCGATGGAGGTGTCGAGGATGGCGGCGACGCGCTCGACCACCGCGATCGAGCCCAGCATCCCGGTCTTGATGGCGTCGGCGCCGATATCGTCCAGCACCGCGCGGGCCTGGGCCTCGATCAGGTCGAGGGGCAGGGGAAAGACGTCCTGGACGCCCAGGGTGTTCTGGACCGTGATGGCGGTGACGGCGGTGGCGGCGTAACCGCCGAGCAGGGTCACGGTCTTGATGTCGGCCTGGATGCCGGCGCCACCGCCGGAGTCCGAACCGGCGATGATCAGGACGCGGCCGAGCGGCGAGCCTGCCATCAGTGAGCGCCCGAGAAGAGCTTCAGGCCGACGATCCCGGCGACGATCAGGACGATGCAGGCGATCCGCAGGGCGGTCGCGGGCTCTCCGAACACGAGGATGCCGACGCTGGCCGCCCCGACCGCGCCGATGCCGGTCCAGATGGCATAGGCGGTGCCGATCGGCAATTTCTGGGTCGCGAGCCACAGGAAGTAGAAGCTCAGCAGCATGGCGACGCCGACGCCGAGCGAGATCAGCGGACGCTGGGGCCCGACATATTTGAAGCCCGAGGCCCAGACGATTTCCAGCGCCCCGGCGACCACCAGCGCGACCCAGGGGTTGATCCACGATACGTTCATCGGGTCCAGATGGGACAGGCCGACGGTCGGGGCAAGCGGTTATTCGCCGCTCAGGGCCGCCTGGACCTTCAGCGCCTGTACGGTCTGACGGACATCGTGGACCCGGACGATGTCGGCCCCGCGCCGGGCGGCCTCCAGCGACAGGGCGATCGAGCCGCCCAGTCGGTCGGAGGGGTCGGTCGCCGCGGCGTCCAGGCTCTGGATCATCCGTTTGCGGCTGGCGCCGAACAGGATCGGAAAGCCGAGCGCAGCCAGGGCGGGCAGGTTCCGGGTCAGGGCCAGGTTGTGCTGAACCGTCTTGCCGAAGCCGATGCCGGGGTCGAGCCAGATCCGCTCGCGCGCCACGCCCGCCGCCATGGCGGCCCGGGCGCGTTCGGCCAGTTCGCCGCAGACCTCGGCAACGACATCGCCATAGGCGGGGGCGGCCTGCATGGTGCGGGGTTCACCCTTCATGTGCATCAACACCACGTCGCAGCCGAGATCGGCGGCGGCGGCGAGGCTGTCGGTTGCGAAGGTCAGGGCGGTCACATCGTTCCACATCGTGGCCCCGGCGGCGACGGCGGCCCGGGCGACCTCGGGCTTCATGGTGTCGATGCTGACGGGACCGGGCCACAGGGCGCGGATGCCCTCGATCACGGGGACGACGCGGGCGATCTCGTCGGCGCCCGGGACAGGGTCCGCGCCCGGGCGGGTGCTCTCGCCGCCGATGTCGAGGATGTCGGCGCCCTGTTCGACCAGGGTCAGGGCGTGGGCGACGGCGGCTTCCGCGCCTGCCAGCCGCCCGCCGTCCGAGAAGCTGTCGGGGGTCACGTTGACGATGCCCATGACGCGGGTGCGGCTCATGGCTTCGCCTGCTGCGGATGGGGCGTCTCGCCGCGTGCGAGCATGGCGGTCAGGTCGGCGATCTTTCGCGCGCGACCCGCCGGCGTCTTCATCTGCTCGGTCCGAAAGATCAGGGCGAAGCGGTTCTGGGCGGTCAGGCCGGCGAAGGTCGACCTGGCCTGCGGGTCGGCGTCTATCGCGGCCTGGAGGTCGGCGGGGACCTCCGCGCCCTTGATGCGATAGGCGGCGTCCCAGCGGCCGTCGGCCCTGGCCGCCTCGACGTGCTTCAGGCCGTGCGCCGTCATCAGGCCGGCGGCGGTCAGGGTCGCGACCTTGTCCACGTTGATCTTCGACCAGCTGCTTTTCGGGCCACGCGGGGTCAGGCGTTGCAGAAAGCTGCGGTCATCGAGGCTCTTCCTGATCCCGTCGATCCAGCCCCAGCACAGGGCGGCGT
>NZ_JBIIAY010000249.1:0-2706 GCF_044239655.1 Brevundimonas sp. | reverse complement strand
CCATAAAGGCACAGGTTGTAGTCTGGGTTAGTGCAGTATCGTTTGGATCATAGAGATCCCAAGCATAAGGAAAGGTCAGTGTGCCTAGGTCTTGACCTAGATTGATGCGTGTAACGCCAGCCTGTCCATCTACTCCTGTTGCTGCCCAGACGTACTTATCACGGAAAGCAAAGTCATAGACTGGTTGGGTTGATTCAAAGAGTAGTGGGCCATATTGGATGGACCCATCTTGATCTGATACTTGCGCTACACGCATACCAAGGCTAGTACCGATAATCATATAGCCCAAGTAGTACGAGATCTTGTACGTCTTTTCACCTACTGGTAGTTCAGCTGCTGTTATAGCGCTAGTCAAGGTAGGCATTACACCTGATGTATTAAGCGTGAACTTGTAGATGTTGGACTGGATACCGGCATAGCCTGCTACATAGATTGCGCTACCTGATGAGGTGATGCTGGTAAATACGTGGTCAGGATCGTTGTGTGTATAGACAGCCGTAGGCATTGCACTAGCCGTCGAAGAAAACTCATAGACCTTGTCGTTGACACACATAACGATACGCTCTTTGGTGTATTCCATTACCGCATTAAATACAGTAATACCGTTATTGCTAAACATTAAGGTAGGTGACACAGAACTATCATCAGATAGTAACTTCTTGTAGACTCTGAGTCTAGGAGTTCCGCTAGCAAGTACGTTAGTAACCCAATAGGCATAGACTCCATCATCACAGATTGCGTGTACTGGGTAATCGGTACCGGATATGTAATCAATGAAGTGAATAACCTCAGCTACACCAGTACCTACTGGAGATACGGCTGTTGATGTTACGTTGGTTGCTGTCTTGGCATAGGTAAAGGTAGTCGTAGTAGGTACGGTAGTAATCCGATACTCACCATTGAAGGTAGCATCTACCCCAGTAATAGTGATCTGCATACCTACAGACAAGCCGTGTGCTGCTGTAGTAGTCAGTGTGGCTACGTTGGAAGTCAGTGCCTTGTTGTTAATAGATACGGTGATGGTAGGAAACACCTTATCTACATCAAACTCATCTACCAATAGAATACCGTTATAGGTATTACCGCTAGTAGCCCACTGGATAGATCGAGCGATCTGCCAAGGACGACCATCTGTTTGAATGCCACCTGTTACTAGGTGTGACTTGTAGGTATCTTTAAGTAGAGTTGCTTGACCATTCTCCCAGATGTTAAGTCCCTTGGACTCTGTGTACTGGAAGCGTAGCGACTCATCTTGAATAGGTTCAAAGAACTTGATGCCTTGTCCAAAATGGAATGATGATTGAGAGCGTAGCCACCAACCGGTAAGTGTCTGCTCACCTGGTTCACGTGACTGGTCAATCTGTTGCTTACGATACTGCGCTGTCACACGACGATATGGTTGATCGTCTAGTGGTGAGATAAAGAATGGTTGGCCTGCAATGGCTATATCATAGGCATAACCACTAGGAGTGTATGTAACACCTGCTGGATTGGAAAGGGTTAATGGTAAGCCTTCCGAAATATCATCGCCGTATGGCACATTAACTCCTTAGTTGGTTGTTATTGCTTTTGCTTCTTCTTCTGTCAATCCAAGTGCTTGGAGTTTAGATAAAGCAGATTGCTTTATCTCTGCATAGTTTTCAATAGAGTTCTCTACAATTACTACACTTTCAGGAATAACTGCATTAGCACGAGCATCTAGCTCTTCCTGTGTGTAGGCTCTTACTGTTACTTGTCCTGTTTCTACGTTGATCTCTGTTACGTCACTCACGATGTGCTTCCCCAAACTCTGTATGTTCCGGCGGTAAATGTTGCAGTTCCAAACTCTAAAGCAATAGTAACTGAAGATACAGCACCTGATGTATCTAAAATACTCTCACTCGTACTACTTGTATAAATTGGTGGGGTCGCAGTGCCATAGTTACCTGTTGCATAACTTTTTACTATTTTTCCACTAGCAGTTAAATTATCTTCAATGGTAAGTAGTAATCCTGTACCCTGAACAGCCGATGCTCCTAAAACGTATACATCATTAATAACACTTGATTCAATCTGGGATATGAAAGTTCCTGATGGTGGGTTATCTGATATTGCAACCTTTGTTCCCTTAAATGTTTCAGTCTTGTTGTTAGCCCAATAGTTTAAGTAAGAACTGTTGTTGCTTGGAACTACCGCAGCAAGACCAATCATTATTCTATTGTAAGAACTTAGGCCGCTAATAACTAACGTGCTTCCACTTGTTACCGAGCCACTTGTTAAGAATGTCCAACCAGTTCGTACTGCTGGTGTAGCCCATTTGATACCTGTGGCTGTTGTGCTATCTGCTGTAAGTACCTGCCCATTAGAACCAACGCCTAGTCGGGCAGGGGTAGCACTGGCAGTAGCAGTGACTACATCACCCTTGGTTGTAACCACAGACTTAGGTATTGCAGCATTGGCTGTAGCAACACCTGCTGTGAAGAAGGTTGCATCATCACCGGTAAAGACGTGCTTAACGCTAGCACCTGCTGTATGTGCAATAGCAGATGTACCTGCTTGTCCACGAACTATTGTAAGAGTATCGCCAGATATCTGAGTAACTGCTACGATCTCTTCGTTATTGGTATCTACATCAAGTGCTACAAGGAATTGATCTACGTTACCTACGGCAAGAGATACACCACCCATAAGCAAAGTACCCGCACCTGTAGGTACAGTGATAGTCGT
>NZ_JBIIAY010000210.1:0-2714 GCF_044239655.1 Brevundimonas sp. | reverse complement strand
ACGCGTCAAGGCTGCGGTCGCCGCCGGGGTCACCGGCACGCCGACCTTCATGGTCAACGGAAAGACCGTCGCCTACACCGGCGGCGAAGGCCCGCCCATGCCGATCCTGGAAGCCGCCATCGACCCCGAACTGGCCAAATAGGGATCGATGTCCGTGCTGCGTCGCCTTCTGTTGATCCTGGCTCTTGCCTTCGCACCCCTGGGGGCCCTGGCCCCATCCGCCTCGGCCCAGACTCCGCCACCGGTGACGGCCGCCGATCGGGTGCTGGGGCGGGCTGATGCGCCGGTGACGGTGATCGAGTACGCCTCCTTCACCTGCCCCCACTGCGCTCATTGGTTCAATGACGTCTACCCTGCGTTCAAGGCCCGCTTCATCGACACGGGGCGGGTGAAGCTGGTGTTCCGCGACCTGCCGACTGACCCTCAGCAGTATTCCATGGCCGCGGCGATCATCGGCCGCTGCGCCGCGCCGGGCCGGTTCTTCGACGTAGCGACGTCCCTGTTCGCCGGTCAGGCGTCGCTGGCCACCGGCGGCGGCCGCGCCTGGTTCGACAACGCGCTGGCGGCCAGCGGGCGGACGCGGGAAGAGATGCAGGCCTGTTTCACCGCGCCGGGCCGTCAGGAGGCCCTGAACGCGGACGTCAACGCCGCGATCACGGCGGGCATCACCTCGACCCCGGCCTTCTTCGTCAATGGCAGGCCTCTTGCAGGCGATCCGAGCATCGAGGCCCTGGCGACCGCCATCGGGGCCGCCGCTCCCGGACGCTGACCCCATGCCCCTGTTCCGTCGTCTCATTCTGGTGCTGATGCTGGCCCTGCCGGTGTGCATCGGCGGAACGGCAATGGCGCAAGGGGCCCCGCCCCGCGTGACGGCGGCCGACCAGGTGCTGGGTGATCCGAACGCGCCGGTGACGGTGATCGAATACGGCTCCTTCGCCTGTCCCCATTGTGCCGAGTGGCAGATCGGGGTCTTTCGCGCCTTCAAGGAACGCTACATCGACACGGGCCAGGTCCGGTTCGTGTTCCGCGACCTACCGACCCAGCCGGTGGCCGAGGCGATCCGTTCGGCCTCCATCGCCCGCTGCGCCGCGCCCGGTCGATACTTCGACGTCGTCCACACCCTGTTCCTGTGGCAGGGCACGGCCCGCAATTTCGGCCCGGTCCGCGAATGGTACAGCCGCGCCGTCGCCGAGACCGGCCGGACGCCCGAAGAGATCGCCGCCTGTATGGCCGACCCCGCCGTCGAGGCCGCCATCTGGCGCACGGCCCAGGGCGGGTCGGCGGCCGGCGCGACCAAGACCCCGACCTTCTTCGTCAACGGGCAAAAGATGGAAGGCGTCGTGCCGATCGAGGACCTGGCCGCCGCCATCGATCCTCTGCTGAACCGCTGAGTCGCAGCTGATTCCCCCCACGCGGTGAATCAGGCTCTATAAGAGGCTGGGCCCTGCCGTGGGCTCCTGTCCCAACCCATCGGCTCAGGGAGTGCGATGCAGTTCCAGCGCCTCCGCCTTGTGGGTTTCAAGTCCTTCGTCGATGCGTCGGAGGTCTTCATCGAGCCCGGCCTGACCGGCATCGTCGGCCCCAACGGCTGCGGCAAGTCCAATGTGCTGGAATCCATGCGCTGGGTCATGGGGGCCAACTCGGCCAAGGCCATGCGCGGCCAGGGCATGGACGACGTCATCTTCGCCGGGGCTTCCAACCGCCCGCCGCGCAACCACGCCGAAGTCCAGCTGACCATCGACAACGCCCAGCGCCGCGCGCCCCAGCCGTTTACGGATTCGCCGGTGCTGGAGGTGTCGCGCCGCATCGACCGGGGCCAGGGCTCCACCTACCGGATCAACGGCAAGGAGGTCCGGGCCCGTGACGTCCAGCTGCTGTTCGCCGACGCCTCGACCGGGGCCAACTCCCCGGCGCTGGTGCGGCAGGGACAGATCAGCGAGCTGATCGCCGCCAAGCCCCAGAACCGTCGCCGCATTCTCGAAGAGGCGGGCGGGGTCGCCGGCCTGCACACCCGTCGTCACGAGGCGGAGCTGCGGCTCAAGGCGGCCGAGGCCAACCTCGAACGGCTCGACGACATCGGCCGCGAGCTTGAGACGGCCCTGACCCGGCTGAAGCGCGAGGCCCGTCAGGCCGAGAAGTACAAGAAGATCTCGGCCGAGATCCGGGCGCTTCAGGCCGCGCTTCTGTATGTCCGCTGGAACGATGCGCGGGTCGCCGCCGAAGCCGCTGCCGAGGAACTACATCAGGCAGACCGGGCCGTGGCCGATGCGACGGGCGCGGCAGCGCGGGCCCAGACGGCCGCCCTGTCGGCGCAGGAAGGCCTCAAGCCCGCAAAGGAAGAAGACGCCGTCGCCGCCGCCCTGCTGCACCGCGCCAGCCTGGAACGCGACCGGCTCGACATGGCCGAGCAACAGGCTCGGGCCGAGGTCGAGCGCCTGACCGCCGAGGGCGCGCGCATCGCCACCGACGCGGAGCGCGAGGCCAGGATGGCCGAGGATGCAGCCGCCGAACTGGCCCGGCTGACCACCGACCTCGACGCCCTGACCGCCGAGGTCGCGGCGGCTCCGGCGCGCGGTCCCGAACTGGACGCGGCACTCGCCGCCGCAGAAGACGCCCGCCGCGCCGCCGATGCCGAGGTCGAGCGGATCGCCGGGACCCTGGCCGCCGTCGAGGCCCGCGCCAATGCCGAGACGGCCCGCAAACGCGACGCCGAG
>NZ_JBIIAY010000109.1:0-10601 GCF_044239655.1 Brevundimonas sp. | reverse complement strand
GCCGGTCTTGGCGTAGTTCGCGGCGGCCGTGATGACCGAGCGGGCTTCAGCCGTCAGGTCCGAGCGATCCCAGTCGAAGTAGACCACGAACTCACGAGCGACGGGAGCGGCCGGAGCGGTCGGGCGCGGCGGAGCCGGAGGCGCGACCGGGGTCGGGGCCGGCGGGGCCGGGGGAGCGACGTAGGGAGGCGCAACCGGGGCTTCAACTTCTTCCGGACCGAAGGCGTAACGCAGGCCCAGCGAAACGCTGTGCGCCGAGTCATAGTCGCCTTCCAGGGTGCCTTGCGAGAAGGCCGCGACGGAGGAGGTCGTGAAGAACTCCATGTCGCCCGTCAGGTAGCGGTAGGTCAGGTCGATGTTGGCGCGGTCCGAAACGGCCCAGGCCAGGCCCGCGATGGCTTGCGCCGCGAACTTGGTGGACGAATCGTCGGCGGCGAAGCCGACGGTGCGCAGGTTGCGGTGACGGCCGATCACGTCGGTGTTGACGTGGTTCACACCGGCGCCGAGGCCGACGAAGGGACGGATGCCCCAGTATTCGAAGCCGAAGTCATAGATGACATTGGCCATCAGGGTCGTGGAGGTCGCGTCGCCTTCGGGCGAGTAGCAGGGGCCGGTGGCGGGCGTCAGGTTGCAGACGCCGTTGCGGCCGCGACGGGCACGGAAGGTGCCGATGTCGCCGGAGCGGTAGCCGCCCTCGACTTCAACGCGCCAGTTCGGGTTGAACCGGTAGCCCAGGCGGGCGAAGGCGGTCCAGCCGTCGTTGATTTCCATGCGGAAATTGTTGCCCGTCGTCGCCGACTCGAGGTTGATGCGGCGATCGATGTGCTGATAGCCGGCGTCAACCGCACCGTACCAGCCATCGGGTTCCGCCGAAGCGGCGCCGGCCGACAGGGCGAGAGCCGCCGCCGCGCTGGTCGCCAGGATCATCGTCTTCATACGCATGGGTGTGAGCCCTCCGCCAAAATTGATTCATGCGGCGGTCTCACCGCCTGATGGCTCTCTAACAGCGTTGCCATAGGCGGTCGAGGCGATAACGTCGTTACCCATCCGTGAATCTGCGACCGTGGCGTTGAAGCTACACGAAAAAATCGTATCGCGCGGTTCGATCACCCCTATCCGGGATCGCAGGTGACGTGATCGGGTCCGTCCGGCTTTCGGAACCGGGCGAACCTGACTACAGATTCGGTCATGGCGCACCAGGCTGAACGCTGCGAGATCATCGCCGAGGCGGGGGTGAACCACGACGGCCGCGAGGACCGGGCGCTGGCCCTGGTCGAGGCCGCCGCCCGTGCGGGGGCGGACACGGTAAAGTTCCAGACCTTCGACCCTGAGGAGCTGACCACGGCCGCCGCGCCGACCGCCGCCTATCAATCCGCTGCGGGCCAGGGCCCGACCCAGGCGGAGATGCTGGCCCGGCTGGTGCTGTCGCCCGCCGGCCTGAGGCGGGTCGTCGATCACTGCCGGGCGCACGACATCGGGTTCCTGTCCACGCCGTTCGACATCGGCTCGGCGCGGATGCTGGTCGACGACCTGGGCATGACGCGGATCAAGGTGGGGTCGGGGGAGCTGACCAACCTGCCCTTCCTTCTGGAGCTGGCCCGGCTGGGCCGGCCGCTGCTTTTGTCCACCGGCATGGCGCAGATGAGCGAGGTCGAGGACGCCCTGGGGTGTGTGGTCTTCGGCCGGCTGGCGGGCTCCGAAGGGCGACCCTCGATCGCGGCCTTTCGTGCCGCCCTGGGTTCGGCCGAGGCCCGGCCGATCCTGGCCGGGACGGTCGTCATGCAGTGCGTGACCCAGTATCCGGCACCCCACGACCAGGCCAACCTGAGGGTGATCGACGCCTATGCCGCGCTGGGCGTCAGGCCGGGATACTCGGACCACACCCTGGGCATCGACATCGCCCTGGCGGCTGTGGCGCGTGGCGCCGTCGTCATCGAGAAGCACCTGACGCTCGATCGAACAGCCGAGGGGCCGGACCACAAGGCCTCGCTGGAGCCGGACCAGATGGCCGCCCTCGTCGCCGGAGCGCGCCGGGTGACGGAGGCTCTGGGCAGCGCGGTCAAGGCACCGGTCGAGGCGGAGCAGCCCAATATCGCCGTCGCCCGCCGCAGCCTAGTCGCGCGACGCGCCATCGCCGCCAGTGAGGTCTTCTCGTCCGACAACCTTGCCGCGCGAAGGGCCGGAGCAGGCCTGCCCCCCGCGCGGCTGTGGGATATGGAAGGTCGCCCCGCGCCCCGGGCCTACGCCGCCGACGAGCTGATCGACCCGTGAGTGTCCGGGCGCGCATCGGCGTCTTCACTGCGACCCGTGCGGAGTACGGCCTGCTGCGGCCCGTGCTGTCGGCGATGGAGGCCTCGGCACGACTGGAGCCCGTCCTGATCGTCAGCGGAACCCACCTGTCGGAGCGGCACGGCCGGACCCTGTCGGAGATCGAGGCGGACGGACGCAAGCCCGCCGCGCTCGTGCCGGTTCCCTTGGCCGGGAACGCGCCAGCCGACGTCGCGGCGGACATGGCGGCGGTGCTGGCCGGACTGGGGGCCGCCGTACCCGGCCTCAGGCTCGACGCCCTGATGGTGCTGGGCGACCGGACCGAGGTGCTGGCGGCGGCGGCGGCGGGGGTTCCGTTCGGCCTGCCCATCCTGCATCTGGAGGGGGGGCACAGGACCACCGGCGCGGTGGACGACGCCATCCGCCACGCCGTCACCAAGCTGTCGGCCCTTCATTTCACCGCCGCCGAACCTTACCGCCAGAGGATATTGCAACTGGGCGAGGCCGGTGATCGGGTGTTCACCGTCGGCTCGACGGCGGTCGAGACGATCCGGGCCGCCCGGACCGACCGGGCGACGGTGGCGCGGATGCTCGAGGCGGATCTGGAGCCCGGCTTCCTGCTGGTCACCTTCCACCCCGAGACCCTGGCGGCGATGAGCCCCGCCGATCAGGTCGCGGCCTTCCTGGGCGGACTGGGAACCGTGAGGGATCGCAAGCTGGTGATCACCCGGCCCAACGCCGACGTGGGATCGGACGCCGTGCGCGCGGCGCTCGACGCCTTCGCCGCCGAACGACCGGATCAGGTGCTCCTGAATGAGTCCCTCGGCGCGGCGCGCTACGCTGCCGCCTTGACGGCCTGCGACGCCGTGGTCGGCAACTCCTCCAGCGGCGTGATCGAGGCCCCGATCGCGGGCGTCCCGTCGGTCAATGTCGGCGGTCGGCAGGACGGCCGGATCAAGCCGCCCAGCGTCGTCGACTGCGCCAATACACCGAGCGTGGTCGCCGAGGCCCTGGCCCGCGCCCTCGACCCAGCGTTCGCCGAGACCGCGCGCAGCCAGCCGGCTCCGTTCGGGGAAGGCGGCGCGGCCCGGCTGATCGTGGAAACCCTTGAACAAACCACGTTTTGCGGATTAGCGCGCAAGTCTTTCGTCGATCGTCCTTAAGCCCGGTCCGGACTCGAAATTAGAGTCCGAAGAGTCCGAAGAGTCCGAACTCAATTTTAGAGTCCGTTGAGTCCGTTGAGTCCGACGTCGGCGTGATCGGGATTGTCAAAGACCGGGTTGGGCGACCACCATACCACGTCGAGAGGGAGCGTCAGGCAAACAGGGCCGAGGACGCACCAATCCCTTGTCCGGCAAGGGATTGGTCGTTTGGAGTTGCGAACTTGCGCTCACGGCAGACGACATCCGCCGCATGACGGAAGAAAAAGACTGCTACCCGCCCGTCATCACCGCCTCGGCCATCATGAAGTCGAACAGGGTATCCACGTCCCAGCCTTGCTCGGACGGCATGACCCAGGCCAGGGTTCCTTCCGTCTGAAACGACCGGTCGATGCGCAGCCGCTCCGGTCGGCCGACGTAGACCGCCCCGTTGATGACCACCGACTGATCAGCAGAGGCCTCCGCCTTGTGATAGGTGCCGGCGGCATCCACGCGGCCATAGAACCCCGGCGGCTTGGGCAGGGTCGAGACCCCGATCACGGCCGGAGCCGCCCGCGCCTCGCACAGGGACACCGCGCCGTCGATGTCGGCGGCGGTGCGCAGGGGCGAGGTCGGCTGGAGCAGGACCACATAGTCCCAGACACCACCCACCGTCGCCAGCGCATGGTCGATGGCGTCGATGACCGAGGCTGCCGGGCCGGCGAGTTCGTCGGGGCGGTCGATGACCTCGACGCCCATGCCGCGCGCCACCCCGGCCACCGCCGGATCGTCGGTCGAGACCACCAGCCGGTCGATCGTCGCTGCCTCCAGCCCGGCCCGCAGAGTCCATTCGACCATCGGGCACCCGGCCATGGGGCGCACATTCTTGCCCGGCAACCGCTCCGAGCCCGCGCGGGCCGGGACGATGGCGAGCACGCGTTTGTCGTCGATCATCGCCTGCCCTTCCCGGTTCGCCATGATCAGAACAGGCCGCGCCTTACGTCTGGTTAACCACGTTGGACGACATTGCGGGCCACGGCTTCGAGGCCGAGGGAGCCTTCATCGTGAGCGACGCCATCCAGGCCGACGACATCCTGTCCGGACTTGCCGGCAAACGCGTCCTCGTCACCGGTGCGGGCGGCTTCATCGGCAGCCGGCTGACCGAGCGGCTGGTCGAGTGCGGAGCCGAGGTCCGGGTGCTGGTGCGCTATACCTCCGACGGTGACGCTGGCTGGCTGGACCGGTCGCCGGTGCGCGCAGGGCTCGACGTCCGCCGCGGCGACCTGGCCGATCGCGACAGCGTCACCGACGCGGTGCGGGACCGGGACATCGTTTTCCACCTCGGTGCCCTGATCGCCATTCCGTATTCGTACCTGGCCCCCGAAAGCTACGTGCGGACCAATATGTTCGGCACCCTGAACGTTCTTCAGGCCGTGCGCGAGCTGGGCGTCGGGCGCATGGTCCATACCTCGACCAGCGAGGTCTATGGCTCGGCCCAGACCATCCCGATGACCGAGGCCCACCCCCTGGTCGGCCAGTCGCCCTATTCCGCCACCAAGATCGCCGCCGACAAACTGGCCGAGAGCTATCACCGATCGTTTGGAACGCCCGTCGTCACATTGCGCCCGTTCAACACCTTTGGTCCCCGGCAAAGCGCGCGGGCGGTGATCCCCGCCATCGCCGTGCAGATGCTCGCGGGGCGTCCGGTCAAGCTGGGCGACACCCGGCCGACGCGGGACTTCGTCTTCGTGGACGATACGGTGGACGCCTTCCTGCGCGCCGGGATCACGCCAGGCGTCGAGGGCGAGACGATCCATACCGGCGGCGGGCGAGAGGTCCGCATTGGCGACCTGCCCGCGATGATTGCTACCGCCGCCGGCGTTTCGGTCGAGGTCGTCGCCGACGAGACCCGGATGCGGCCGCCCGCCAGTGAGGTCGAGCGGCTGATCGCCGATGCGTCCCTGGCCCGGGCGAAGCTCGGCTGGGCACCACGTGTCAGCGTCGAGGAAGGCCTGGCCCGCACCGTCGATTTCATCCGCGCCAACCCGACCCTTTATCGCCCCGACGAGTACGCCGTATGAGCCGACCCGGCGACATTTCCGGCAACCTGCTCGGGCCCGACGACACCCTGCTGACCGCCATCGAGCGGATGGACGGGGTGCGGCGCAAGCTCCTGGTCGTGGTCGATGGCGAACGCCGCCTGCTCGGCACCCTGACCGACGGCGACATCCGGCGCGGGCTGATGCGGCGCATCGAGATGGACGCGCCCGTCCGCGAAGTCATGAACCTCGATCCCGTCGCATTGCGAACCGGCGGGTCCGAGGCCGAGGCCGTGCGGCGGCTTTCGGATCGCGGGGTCCAGTTGGCCCCGATGCTGGATGCCGAGGGGCGGGTCATCGGCCTTTATCCCGACGCCATCGGCATCTCGGCGACACGCGACACATTGGTGGTCATCATGGCCGGGGGGCGCGGCGTGCGCCTGGCTCCCCTGACCCAGAACTGCCCCAAGCCGATGCTGAAGGTGGCGGGACGCCCCCTGCTGGAAACCATCATCGAGCGGCTGCGCGATCAGGGCTTCTGGCGCTTCCGACTGGCGGTCAACTACCTGGCCGAGATGATCGAGGACCACTTCGGCGACGGCTCAGCCATGGGGATCGAGATCCGTTACCTGCGCGAGGATCATCCGCGCGGCACTGCGGGGGCCCTGGCGCTGCTCGACGAACCGCTGGACGGCCCCATGCTGGTCATGAACGGCGACCTGCTGACGCGAATGAGTTTCTCCGACCTGATCGATTTCCACACCGACCTGGGGGCCCAGGCCAGCCTGTGTGTGCGCGAACACGCCTTCCAGGCCCCGCACGGCGTCGCCGAGATCGACGGTAGCCGTCTGGTGTCCCTGCGCGAGAAGCCCACCTTCCGCTGGCAGGCCAATGCGGGTGTCTACTGCCTCGATCCGTCCGTCCTCGCCCGCGTCCCGGCCCAGGGCCCCTATGACATGCCCGAACTGCTGGCCGCACTGGCCGCAGACGGCGAAACAGTCGGCGCCTATCCCATCCACGAATACTGGCTCGACATCGGCCGCCCGCCCGATTTCGAGAATGCGCAGACGGATTTCGGGGCGGTTTTCGCGCCTCCGGCGACCTGACGAAGGTCCTTGCCACGAACGCTTCGGGAACACGCTCTGGACCCCGCGAGCCGTCCAACAAATCTGCTTCGCAAACCTTTCAGCCTCCGCTAAGCAGCGGGCAATGAAAATTTATCCTGTGATCATGTGCGGTGGGTCGGGGACTCGTCTGTGGCCTGCTTCCAGGCCTTCGCGACCCAAACAATTCATCCCGCTGGCGGGCAATCGCTCACTCTTTCAAGAAACAGTGCTGCGTGTCGCGACGCTGGCCGATAACGGAGGCCGGCTGATCGTGGTTGCCGGCGTCTCTCACCGGCCCTGGATCATTGAGCAGTTGGGCGAGATCGGCGTGTCCGCCCATGTGCTGCTGGAGCCCGAGGCGCGGGACTCGGCGGCCGCGATGGCCGCAGCGGCAGCCTGGACCGAACGTGAAGACCCGGGCGGCGTGAACGCCTTTGTCGCCTCAGATCATCACATCCCCGACCACGAGGCCTTCCGGGACGCCGTGCGCACGGCCGCCGTCGCAGCCGCCGAAGGCCGCGTCGTGACCCTGGGCGTATCACCCAGCGAAGCTTCGTCAGCCTACGGATACATAAAACCGTCCGGCCGCGGACTTTCCGACATCGATCGGTTCATCGAGAAGCCCGACGCGCCAACGGCGAGTGAGTACATCGCCGCCGGCTATCTGTGGAATAGCGGCAACTTCGTGGTCGCGGCCCGCACTCTCCTGTCCGAACTTCGGACCCATGCGCCGGCGGTCGAGGCTGCAGTGCAGGCGGCCCTGCCGCCCCGCGGGCAGGCCGAAGTGGAAGTCCTGACCGAGGCCTTCACCGGCGCTCCCAAGATTTCCATCGACTACGCCCTGATGGAAAAGACCCGGCTCGCTTCGGTGCTCGAAGTGCATTTCGGATGGTCCGACCTGGGGGCATGGGACGCGATCGCCGCGAGTGGCGAGGGCGACACGGGCCTCCACATCTTCGAAGATGCAGAGGGCTGCCTGGCACGGTCAGCAGACGGCATCATGGTCGCCGCGCTCGGCGTACGGAACCTGGCGATCATCGCGGAGAAGGACGCGGTCCTCGTCTGCGACCTGTCGCGCGCCCAGGACGTCAAGCGGATCGTCGATCGCATCCGGATCGCCTCGCCCCAGCACCTCGATTTCCAACGCCCTGTTGCTGAAGCCCTGGCCATCGGTGGCCGTCGCTTCGCGGATTGGATGCGCCTGCGTGCCCTTCCGACCTGGGCAACGCTCGGCCAGGACGACCGCGGCGTCTTTGCCGAGGTCATCGGAATGGATGGTCGACCGGTCCATACGTCGCGCCGGGCGCGGGTCCAGGCGCGCCAGATCTACGTCTTTGCCCAGGCCGGCCAGATGGGCTGGCGAGGCCCGTGGAAACACTGTGTCGACCAGGGCGTCGATCGCCTGATCGCCGACTATCTGCGCGACGACGGCCTGTGCCGGACTCTTCTTGCGGCGGACGGTACGCCGCTGGACGAAACAGCCATGGTCTATGACCAGGCCTTCGTCATGTTCGCCCTGGCCATGGCCAAGGGTGCCGGATGCACCGAGCCAACCATTGAGGCACGGGCGGTCAAGATCCGCGAGGCCCTGCGCTCCCGCTCCCTGCCCAACGGCGCCCTGATCGAGGGGGGAGACGACGCCTACCAGTCCAACTGCCACATGCACCTGCTCGAAGCCTGCCTGGCCTGGGAAGAGACGGGAGGCGACGCCGGATGGACCGAACTGGCCGATCAGGTTGCACGTCTGGCCCGGGCGACCTTCATCGATGCCGAGGGCGGATATTTGCGCGAGTTCTTCGGTGCTGACTGGGCACCTGCCGCAGGCGAGGCCGGGCGACTGGTCGAACCAGGGCATCAGTTCGAATGGGCCTGGCTGATGGCGCGCCACGCGCGTGCCCGCAACGATGAGAGCGCCCTGGACGTCGCACGCAAACTCTATGCGCACGGCACCGCCGGCGTGAGTGAACGGATGGCGGTCGCCGTCGACGCCATGAATGATGACGGTACGATCCGCAGCCACCGAGCGCGTCTGTGGCCACAGACCGAATGGCTGAAGGCCGCCCTGATCCTGGCCGAACTCAGCCATGATGGCGCGCGGCAAGCCTACCTCGAAGACGCGGCGGCCGCACAGCGTGCGCTCTGGCTTTATCTCACCGAGGACGGCCTTTGGCGGGACAAGCGCCTCCAGGATCTGACCTTCGTGGACGAGCCCGCCCCGGCCAGTTCCTTCTACCACATCATGGCTGCCCTGCGGCAACTGTCGGACACCGGCCGGGCGAGCGAGTTGGACGTTCTGCCCAACCCTGCCCTTAGCTAGACGCCCTCGGCGATCGGCTGACAGCCGAGCATGATCAACCGGTCTCGCAGCGCGTCCGGGTCTATGATCACGTCGCGATTGTGCAGTGTGGGAAAGTGGGAATAGTCGGCGTCGGGGTCGATCGCCTCTTCTGCAATCATGCAGTGATAGCCCACGCCCACGATGCCGCTGAGGATATCGAGCGAGGCCGACAGCCCGTGATAGAGGTTGCGTTCGTTCTCGATCACCAAGGCGATGGCACCCGGCTCGCAAAAGATGAGGTTTGCGAGGTCGGATCCGTGAACGCCGAGCACGAACTGGGCCTGTGAGAACATGGCGATCTGGTCCCGCGCCGACAGCTGTCCCAGCTCGACGACCTCGAACCCGAACGCCTCTAGCACCGGCTGGATGGCCGCCCAGTTGGCGACCCGCCGCTTTGGCGTCGTGAACGATTGCCTAGATGCAAATATTCGACGACGGCCGGGCACGATATCGGCGGCCAGGTTCGCCTTCAGCGTCGCCGCGATCCCGCGGACGACCTCGGGATAGAGATAGCGCTGATCGGGGAAGGTCACGACGATCGCATCCTGAACAAGGTAGTCGTTGTCGTGGGTGACCCAGGTGATCCGATCTTCCGGAATGCCGACCGCCAGAGCGGTCTCCCGGAACTGATTGCGCGCCTCTGTGCAAACCATGAACCGGACCGCAGGATCCGCGAACAGGTCCGGTCTCAACTGACGAAGGATGTAGAAACGGGCACACCAGCTGACAAGCCAATGATACCATACGCTGTCGATCGGTCCCCCGATGATGACGTGAGGCCCCTCGATCAGGATCGGGGTCGAGCTGAGTGTAAATTCATCGTCCGTAAGCTTGGGGCGCGCGCGCGGGAACCAGTAGCCGACATTGTCGTAGCTCTGGTTGACCATCAGTCGGCTGGATTCGAGATCGACCACCAGGTAGCAGCTGGACACCAGCTGGTTTGGCGTTCGGCAAACGAACAGATCGATCGCCTCGGACGTCGCGTCCTTGTCCAGCCGGATGCGCTCCGTCGGCTGTCGGACCAGATCGGTCCGATCCTCGAAGACGTTCAGATCGGCATCTAGAGTGCCGCTTATTTCCAGCGTATTCATGGGGCCCGATGTGACGGCCTTACCGGGTATTGTCGACCCAATTGTGTACGGGCGGCAGGCTCCGGAACGGTCCGGCCCACCTGGCCCGCCTTCATAAACTGAGCATTTATCGTCATGACCTCGGGTTACCGGCTCGAAAAGATCACCGACTTTGCCGACCTCGCATGGGTTCACACACCAGTCTTCAGCGACCCGAGAGGATGGCTGAGCGAACGCTACAGCCGTCCGGCGTTCGAGGAACTGGGGCTGCCGGACTTCGTCCAGGACAACTGTTCCTGTACCCGCTTACCCGGTACGGTCCGGGGACTGCATTTCCAGACCCCGCCCCATGCCCAGGCTAAATTGTTCAGGGTGATCCGTGGACGGGTGTGCAATATCGCGCTCGACCTGCGCGAGCCCCGTTTCGGGTTCGTCACCACCCGCGAGATGGACGAGGACTCACCCTGGATCTTCATTCCGGAAGGCGCGGCGCATGGGTTCCAGTCCCTGACCGCAGACGTCGAGATCCTCTACAAATGCAGTCGACCGTTCTCGCCGGGCCATCTGGGACAGATCGCCCATGATGATGCCGCCCTGTCATTGCGGCTTCCTCTCATCGTACCCCCAGAAACCCGTTCCGA
>NZ_JBIIAY010000217.1:0-2737 GCF_044239655.1 Brevundimonas sp. | reverse complement strand
CTTCCCCTTCTACATCGGCCTGCTGTTGAGCGCCGCGAGCGTGGGCAACGGCGTGTTGACCGTGGTGCGCTGGCACGCCCTGAGCATTGCATTCGTCAGCCGCAGTGCATTCAAGCAAGTGCTGTCGGTGTTCATCCCGATTGCGCTGTTCGTCGGCGCCATGCCGTTCACCGGCATTTATGTGGCCTCGGCCTGCTTCATCGCCTGGTTCATGTGGCGTGACAAGGTGCGCGCCAAGCCTTACGGCAAATGGATGATCGGCACCGTGTCCCTCGGCGCGGTGCTGGCCAGCTACCTGATTTTCGCGTTGTGGTTCAAGGTCCCGCTGGATGCCGGCCCGATGGGCGACTGGATTGCACTGGCCGGGAGAAGTTTCAAATGAGCGAATTCGATTCCCTGCTGCAAGGCATGAACCTGATCCTCACCCCGGGCCACATCGGCCTGATGGTGATCGGCGTGCTGCTGGGCATTCTGGTCGGCGTATTGCCCGGCCTCGGCGCCCCCAATGGCGTGGCGTTGTTGCTGCCGCTGACCTTCACCATGTCGCCGGTGTCGGCGATCATTTTGCTGTCGTGCATGTATTGGGGCGCGCTGTTCGGCGGTTCGATCACCTCGATTCTGTTCAACATCCCCGGTGAGCCCTCATCGGTGGCGACCACGTTCGACGGTTACCCGATGGCCCGCGAAGGTCGCGCTGCCGAAGCGTTGACGGCCGCATTCAGTTCGGCGCTGATCGGCGCGCTGGCCGGGGTGTTGCTGCTGACCTTCCTGTCGACCAAGATTGCCGCATTCGCCATGTCTTTCAGTTCGCCGGAGTTCTTCGCGGTGTACCTGTTGGCGTTCTGCACCTTCATCGGCATGAGCAAGAATCCGCCGCTGAAAACCGTGGTGGCGATGATGATTGGTTTCGCCATGGCCGCCGTGGGCATGGACACTGTCTCCGGCAACCTGCGCCTGACCTTCGACCAGCCCGCGTTGATGACGGGCATCAGCTTCGAGGTGGCCGTGATCGGCTTGTTCGGGATCGGCGAAATTCTCTGCACCGTCGAGGAAGGCCTGGTGTTTCGCGGCGAGCATGCGCGCATCACGCCGATGGTCATCCTGCGCACCTGGGCCAAGTTGCCGCGTTACTGGTGGACGATCCTGCGCAGCACCCTGGTCGGTTGCTGGATGGGCATCACACCGGGTGGCCCGACGGCGGCCTCGTTCATGAGCTACAGCCTGGCGCGGCGCTTTTCGAAGAACCGCGAGAACTTCGGCAAGGGTGAACTCGAAGGCGTGATCGCCCCGGAAACCGCCGACCACGCCGCCGGCACCAGCGCCCTGCTGCCCATGCTGACCCTCGGCATTCCCGGCTCGGCCACTGCGGCGGTCATGCTCGGCGGGTTGATGATCTGGGGCCTGCATCCTGGCCCGACGTTGTTCGTCGAGCAGCACGATTTCGTCTGGGGCCTGATCGCCAGCATGTACCTCGGGAACGTGGTCAGCCTGATCGTGGTGCTGGCCACGGTGCCGCTGTTCGCCTCGATCCTGCGCATTCCGTTCTCGATCATTGCGCCGATCATCATCATGGTCTGTGCCATCGGTGCCTACTCGGTGCACAACTCGTTCGTCGACGTGGTGTTGATGCTGGGCTTCGGCGCGCTGGGTTATCTGTTCAAGAAACTCGGTTACCCGATTGCGCCGCTGGTGCTGGCGGCGGTACTGGGCGACAAGGCGGAAGATGCGTTCCGTCAGTCGATGCTGTTCTCCGACGGCCACGTGGGGATTTTCTGGTCCAACCCGTTAGTGGGCTGCCTGACCACGGCGGCGTTGCTGATGCTGTTCTGGCCGTTGATTTCCAAGGCGCTGGGCACCCTGACGGGGCTGCGCAAACCCCAGGTCGCCAAGCCTAAATCGGTGCTGTAACACGGCAATGCTGGCAACGCCTGGCATTTGTTGTCAGGCTTGCCGCAGTCCTAATTGCGAGCACGGCCCATGACCCGAATTCCTGCTGCCAATGTGATCCACAGTCGACTGCGTCTGCGCCAACTGCGGCTGATGCTGGCATTGCAGGAATTCGGCTCGTTGCGTCGCGCCGCCGACCACATCGGCATGACCCAGCCGGCAGCCACCAAGATGTTGCACGAAGCCGAGGACTTGCTCGGCGTCGAACTCTTCGAGCGTCTGCCCCGGGGCATGCGCTCGACCCCGTTCGGGGAAACCGTCATCTACTACGCGCGCATGGTGTTTGCTGAACTGAGCGGCATGCGTGAAGAACTGGTCGCGCTCGAATCCGGCAACCTTGGCCGGGTTGCGGTCGGTGCGATTCCGGCGCTGGCCTCGGGGCTGTTGACCCGCACCATCGCGACCTTGAAGCAAAGCCATCCACGCTTGTCGATGAGCATTCAGGTCGACACCAGCGACGTGCTGGTGCAGGCGCTGTTGCAGGACCAGCTGGATATCGTATTGGGCCGGATTCCGGCGGGCGCACGGGCCGAAGAGTTGCTGTTCGACAGCCTCGGCGAAGAAGCCTTGTGCGTCATCTCCGGCGCGCAGAACCCGTTGGCGAAAGAGAAAAACCTGAGCTGGGCCGAGTTGCAGAACATGACCTGGGTGCTGCAACAGCAACCGAGTCCGATGCGCGCGATCATCAATCAGGTATTCCACAATGCGCGGGTCGACATCCCCAGCAGCATCGTCGAGACCACCTCGATCATGACCTTGCTGTCCTTGATCCAGCAGACCGACATGCTGG
>NZ_JBIIAY010000108.1:0-10710 GCF_044239655.1 Brevundimonas sp. | reverse complement strand
GCCTTCGGTCTTCAGACCGACGTCGATGATGATGATGTCTTTTTCGATGCCGACGACGCGGCCGTGAACGACCTGGCCTTCGCCGAGATCGCGGCCTTGCAGTTGTTCGTCGAGCAGCGCCGAGAAATCGTCGCGGGTGGGGTTGAGGGTATCAGACATGAAGCTGTGGCGTTTCCGAAAGGGCTATGGCGCGTGACCGGATGGCCCCGCGCGAGGTGAAGGAGAAGTTGGAAATCAAGTCGCGTCGAGGCGAGTCTCACCCGAAACAGATGAAGCAGGACGCCCGCGGAAGCCGAGGATGGGAGCGTTGGATTTGTTCGGGCGGCCTAGAGACCGTGTCGAACGCGCGCCGCCTCGACGATACGGCGGGCCGCATCGAAGGCGGTCTCTATATCCATATCGGTCGTGTCCAGCAAGACCGCGTCGTCGGCCTGGACCATGGGGGCCGCGCCCCGACCGGCGTCACGCTCGTCACGCTTCAGGATATCGGCCAGCATGGCCTCGTAGGAAATGTCGTCGCCCTTGGCGGTCAGCTGTTTCCAGCGGCGGGTGGCGCGGGTCTCGGGCGTTGCGGTGACGAACAGCTTGGCGGGCGCGGCGGGTGCGATCACCGTGCCGATGTCGCGTCCGTCCAGCACCGCGCCGCCCGGCTGATGGGCAAAGGCCTGTTGCAGGTCCAGCAGGGCCGCGCGCACGCCCGGATAGCCCGCGATCCGGCTGGCCGCCTCTCCGGCCTCGCCGGTGGTCAGGCGCGCGTCGTCCGACAGGCCCGCCGCGTCCAGCGCCCGCGCCACGCCCTCGGCCGCGACCGGGTCGTCGAGGTCGCCGGATGCGTCGAGCACGCCCATGCCGACGGCGCGATACAGCAGCCCCGTGTCCAGGAACGGCAACCCATAGGTCCGCGCCAGCCGCGCGGCGACGGTCCCCTTGCCCGACGCGGCGGGTCCATCGACAGCGATCACGAAATCCATCAGGCGGCGGTATCCACGCGAACGGGGGCGAGCCGCAGGCCTAGCGCCTGCATCACCTTGAAGATGGTCGCCAGCTCCGGCCGCCCCTGATCGCTCAAGGCGCGGTAAAGCGCGGTGCGGGAGAGGTTCGCATCCTCGGCCATTTTGGTCATGCCTTTGGCCCGAGCGACGACGCCGAGAGCCTCGGAAATCATGCCGGGGTCATCGAGCTCGAACGCGCTTTCAAATGACTCGACCAGAAACGCCTCAACCATTTCGGGCGTATCGAGCCAATCGGCGGCGTCGAAAGGGATATTTTCAATCGGCATCTCTAAACTCCGAGGCCATGGATTACGCCGTAGCAATGTCACGGGCCTGGCTGTCCTTGTCGCCGCCGCACAGCAGAACGATCCAGTCCGCGCCGCGACGGGTCAAATAGATGCGATAGCCGGGGCCGGGGTGGATTCTCAACTCGCTAACACCGTCTCCAACCGGCTTCACGTCTCCCCAATGGCCGCGCTTGAGCCCCAGGATCCGTGAGGCGATCTTCGCCACGGCCAAACGATCACGCAGCCCGTCTCGCCATGCGACAAAGCGAGTTGAGAGTTCGACCTTTACAGAATTACTGTCGTCTATAGGCGACATTTTGTCAATCCGCCCTGATCCGCGCCGTCACCTCGATCTCGATCTTCATGCGCGGGTCGGCGAGGCCGGCCTGGATCATGGTGGCGGCGGGTCGGACATCACCGAACACGGCGCGCAGGGCGGGCCAGCAGGCGGGAAAGTCGGCGGCCTCGGGCAGGATGTAGCGAACTCGCACCACGTCGGCGAAGGACGCCCTGGCCTCGTTCAGGGCCGCGCCGATGTTCTTCAGCGTCTGTTCGGTCTGGACCGCGACGTCGTCCGCGATCGTCATGTCGGCGTAGTCGAAGCCGGTCGTGCCGGAGACGAAGACCCAGTCGCCGTCGACCACCGCCCGCGAATAGCCGATCTCGGCCTCGAAGGTGGAGCCGGACGAGATCAGGCGGCGGGTCATCCGGCCTCGGTGACGTCTGCGCCCAACCCTCGCATCATCTCGACGAAGCCCGGGAAGCTGGTGGCGATCATCTCGGGGTCGAGCACGGAGACCGGGGCCTGGGCCGCCAGGCCGAGCACCAGATGGCTCATGGCGATACGGTGGTCATGGGCCGTGGCGACGGTCGCGCCGCCGGGGACAGGCCCGCCCGTGACGATGAACCCCTCAGCCTCTTCCTCGACCGCGACGCCACAGGCGCGCAGGCCGTTGACCATCAGCGCGATGCGGTCGCTTTCCTTGACCCGCATCTCGCCCACGCCGCGCATGACCGTCCGCCCCTCGGCGAAGGCGGCGGTGGCGGCCAGGATGGGGTATTCGTCGATCATGGAGGCGGCGCGCGCCTCCGGCACGACCACGCCCTTCAGCGCCGAGTGGCGGGCCGTGATGTCGCCGACGTCCTCGCCGCCCGAGACGCGGCGGTTTGTGATGGTCAGGTCGGCGCCCATCTCGATCCAGGTGTCGAACAGGCCGGTGCGCAGGGTGTTCAGCATGACCCCCTCCACCGTCACCACGGATCCCGGTACGATCAGCCCAGCCGCCAGCGGAAAGGCAGCCGAGGACGGGTCGCCCGGCACCGCCACGGTCGTCCCGGTCAGGGCCTGACCGCCCGCCAGACGAACGATCCAGCCCTCGCCGTCTTCCTCGACGTCTACGGCCGCGCCAAAGGCCCGCAGCATTCGTTCGGTATGATCGCGGGATTTCTCCGGCTCGGTGACCGAGGTCACGCCCATCGCGTTCAGCCCGGCCAGCAGGATCGCCGACTTGACCTGGGCCGAGGCCACGCTCTGGACGAAGTCGATCGCTGTGAGGGCTCCGCCCGTCACCGTCACCGGCAGCCGGTCCTCGGCTGCATTCCAGGCGAACCGTGCGCCCATCGACGCCAGCGGTCCCGTGACCCGCTTCATCGGCCGTTTGCGCAACGACGCGTCGCCGTCGAAGGTCGTGGTGATCGGATAGCCCGCTGCCGCCCCCATCAGCAGCCGCACCCCTGTGCCGGCGTTGCCGCAGTCGATGACGCCGGGCGGGGTCTGCAAACCGCCACGGCCGGTCACTCGCCATTTTCCGTCGCCCAGCCGCTCGACCGTTGCGCCGAAAGCTTCGGCCGCGCGGGCGGTGGCCAGGATATCGTCGCCTTCCAGCAGGCCCTCGATCTCGGTGACGCCGCTCGCCATCGCGCCCAGAATCATCGACCGGTGAGAGATCGACTTGTCGCCCGGCGCGCGCACGGAGCCCTTCAGGGCGGCTGCGGGGCGGGCGGTGAGAAGGGAAGCGGAGGTCATCGCGCTGCTCCGTCGGGCTTTGGGGGCATGACGAACGGGGCCGCCGAGGAACTGGGCTTTTGACAGCGGCCTCCCACAGTGGCAAGGGACGCGACCGAAATCCCCCCCACAGTTCAAAGGCTCCCATCCGTGGCCGATCCCCAACTTGGCGCCAAGCAGGTCTGTCCGAACTGCCAGGCCAAATTCTACGACCTTTCGCGTCGCCCCGCCCACTGCCCCAAATGCGACACCGAGTTCGATCCCGAAGAGGCGATCAAGCTGCGCAGCCGTCGCGGCCGTCCGGGCGGTTACGCCGCTGACGACGCCGAAGATCAGGTCGTCGACAAGAAGGCCGAAGGCGACGAGGACGAGGAAGAGGAAGTCGTCACCCCCGAAATCGACCAGGAAGGCCACGAGCCGATCCTGACCCCCGACGACGAGGATGACGCGGTCGCCGATCCGTCCGAAGAAGCCGGCATGGGCTCGACCGACGGCGACGACGATGTCCTGGCCGACGACGACGACGATTCCGTCCCCTTCATCGAGGACGAGGACGACGACGCCTTCGACGAGGACCTGGCCAAGGGCGGCAAGGACGACGATCTGTAAGTCGGCGTACCGCGCGGTCGCGATGCTTGAGGCCGGTCGAAAAACCGGTCTCAAGCCGCATCTCGATCCGGTGAAAATAAACTGCCCTGGCGGGGTTGATCGAGAAATCGCCCTGACATAGGTATCGCCGCCTCGCCGGGGACACCCGACGATCCGACCCAGGACAGTCTGTCCCAGGTTCGGGGCTTTAGCTCAGCTGGTAGAGCGCTTGCATGGCATGCAAGAGGTCAGCGGTTCGACTCCGCTAAGCTCCACCATCGGTCCCTTCAGACGCGGTAAGCGTTTGAAGGGACCGGCCAACTTCTCACCATTTTCGAACCAGCGCGCCCGTTACTCGCATGGCGCAATTGCATCGAGAATGGCGTGTTTTCGGAAGCGTGGGGACTGTTGGCAATGCCAAGTCCGATGCCGGGGTGAACCCCGATTAAAGACCTTCGCTCAACGCAAAGACGCCGAACGTTGAGGAGTCTTGCAAGAGCGCGATCTGGACGAACTGGAGAGCCGAGGCGAAACCGCTCACGCGATCCCGCACGATTTGGAACTCGCAGACGCTCTCGACAGGCACGTCGCACTGGTGAAGGCAAAGTCGGGCGATCACGACCTACTCTTTGCCACGCAGCGCCACCCTGTCGCGAAGAGGCGACTCGACGGGCTCAACCGGACCCACTTCACTCGATTCCGGGATGATCGCCGAAATGAGTTCGGCCCCCTACCGTCAAGAGAGACCTTTGGCTGGTCCAGAGGACATACGACCTCTTCCGGCAGGAGTGGGGCTTGCCCGCCTTAAAGAATGCAGAGCAGACGCTCAAAGCCTCGGTAGCCAAGAGGTAGAGAGCGTCGTCTGGAGGCAGACACAATTCGGGACTGAACACCTAGTCACCAACAGCCCCATCCTGACGCTCACCCCGGGACGCCGGACTGGGCGTCGGGCTGGGGCGGGGTGGTGATGACCTCGACATTGTCGTTCAGCAGATACGACAGTTCCTCCAGCGCCACGGCGCGGGCGGCGGGGGTGGCGGCGGTCTCGACGGCTTCGAGCTTTTTCGGGATGTCCTCGGAAATGCCGCGCAGGATGCATTTCAGGTCGCCGTCGGTGCCCCGCTCCTTGAGGATCAGATGGGCCTGCATGTCGGTCGTCGACAGGGCCACGGCGCGAGACTTGAAGGCGGTGTAATCGGCCCCGGCGAAGAAGCCGGAGGCATCCGCCGAACCGTCGGCCTTCCAGGCATCGACCACGGCCTTCAGCCCGCTGGACCGGGTCACGATGTCCATGAACAGGGGCTCGGTCGCCACCGAGACGGGGGCACCGACGACGGCGGGGGGCTGGGCGGCGGCGAGGACGACATTGGGATCGCCCATCATCAGGGCCAGGCTCAGGGCGATGCCGCAGGACATGGAGGTCTCCTTCGCGATCACTTCGGGAGTCGACAGGGACAAAGCGATTGAACCGGAATACGCCTGACCCGTAAACGAGACCTTGAGAACCGTTAAGGATACGCGATGCCCGCAGCCACTTCCCACGCCGACTGGACCGCCTTCGACGCCGCTGCCGCGCGCGACGCCGATGCCCGCATCGTCGATCAGTTCGCGGCCGACCCTGCCCGGCTGGAGCGGATGAGCGTCGAGGCGGCGGACCTGTATCTGGACCTGTCGAAACAGAGCTGGACGACGTCGGCGTTCGAGGCCTGTCTGGAACTGGCGCGCACGGCCGGGGTCGAGGCGGCGCGCGACCGGCTGTTCGGCGGCGAGGCGATCAACTCCACCGAGGGCCGGGCCGTGCTGCATCCGGCGCTGCGGGCGCCGATCGGTTCGGATTACAAGGCTCTGGGCGAACCGGTCTCGGCCGAGGTGGATGACGTGCGCCGGGCCATGGCCGACTATGCCAGCGCCGTGCGGTCGGGGTCCGAGACCGGCGCGACCGGACGTGCCTTCACCGCCATCGTCCACGTCGGCATCGGCGGCTCGGACCTGGGGCCCCGCGTGGTCTGGGACGCCCTGCGCCCCTTGCAGCCTGCGATCGACCTCCGGTTCGTCGCCAACATCGATCCGCGCGACATGGCCGAGGCCCTGATCGGTCTCGATCCCGAGACCACCCTGGTCATCGTCGTGTCCAAGACCTTCACCACCCAGGAAACCCTGGCCAATGCCGAGGTCGCCAAGGCCTGGCTGGCGGCGGCCCTTCCCGAGGCGGGCCGCGAGCGGCATTTCATCGGCGTGACGGCGGCGCCGAATCGCGCCCAGGCCTTCGGCTGCGGACGCACCTTCGCCTTCCGGGACTGGGTCGGGGGGCGGTACTCGCTGTGGTCGGCGGTGTCCCTGAGCTGTGTCATCGCCCTGGGCCCCGAGGTGTTCGAGGGCCTGTTGGAGGGCGCGGCCGAGATGGACAACCATTTCGTCGCCGCGCCGCTGGACCGCAATGCGCCCGTCCTGCTGGCCCTGGCCCAGGTGTGGAACGTGGACGGTCTGAACCGGCCCGCCCGGACGGTTGCCCCCTATGCCCACGCCCTGCGCCGCCTGCCCGCCTTCCTGCAACAACTCGAGATGGAGTCGAACGGCAAGCGCGTGCATCGCGACGGGTCGGCCGTCACGCGCCAGACCTGTCCGGTGGTGTTCGGCGAGCCCGGCACCAACGGCCAGCACGCCTTCTTCCAGCAAATCCACCAGGGCCCGCAGGTGGTGCCCGCCGAGTTTGTGATCGTGGCGAAGACCCACGAGGATGCTCCGGAATCGCCCCTCTGGTCCAACGCCCTGGCCCAGGGTCAGGCCCTGATGCTGGGCAAGACGACCGAACAGGCGCGCACCGAGTTGCTGGCGTCCGGGGCCGACGCGGTCGAGGCCGACCGGCTGGCCAGCCACAAGACCTTCCCCGGCAACCGCCCCTCGACGGCGATCGTCATGGACCGGCTGACCCCCCGGACCCTGGGCGCACTGCTGGCCCTCTATGAGCACAAGACCTTCGTCGAGGGCGTGATCTGGGACATCAACAGCTTCGACCAGTGGGGCGTCGAACTGGGCAAGGTCCTGGCCAGGGCGATCCTGAAGGACGTCGAAGCGGGCGGACCGTCAGAGGCGCTTGATCCCTCGACTGCCGGGCTGCTGACGCGGTTACTGGGCTGACCGACATGAAAACGGGCGCCGAAGCGCCCGTCTCCTGACCCCGACGGATCGAGAACCTACCAGCGACGGTCGCGACGGTCCCGGCGGTCGTCCCGACGATCTCCGCGGCGATCCCGGCGATCGTCCCGCAACTGGCGGCGCTCGTAGCGGTCATAGCCGTCGCGGCTGTTGATGCCGTGCTCACGCTCCCAGTGACCCTGATTGCGCCAGCAACGGCCGTCGCGGCGATACCCGCAGTCATCGCGGTAGCCCGAGCCATAGTAGCTGGAGCCATAGCCATAGTTGCTGCCATAGCCGCTGCTGTAATAGCCGGGCGCATAGCCGTAGCTGTACGATCCGCCGCGATAGGACCGGTTGTCGCTGGATGCCGCAGCGCCCAGCGCCGCCCCGGCCAGGGCACCGCCCGCGACATAGGAGCCGTCGCCATTGCCGATGATCGCTCCGGCGACCCCGCCGACCACGGCGCCCAGAAGCGCGTTCTCGGCAGTGTTGTCGTTGCGGTCGCGATGGCGGCTCTGGGCATCGGCGGGCGCGGCGGCCAGCAGGGTCAACGCCAGGGCCGGCGCGGCGACGGCGGCGAGTTTGGCGAACATCTTCATTTCTGGTCTCCTCCAAGAGCCCGTCGGCGCCCCGCCGATGGTGTTGCATAAGGTCTAGCTTGGCCAGTCTGAACGTCTTTGCAGAATGCCATTCATCTGGCGTTCATCGAGCGGCGGTCGATCGGGTCTTGTCGGCACCCGGGCCTCCCCCTACCGTCAGGGCGAAAGGCTCTGAAATGACGCGACTTCCCGCCATCCTGATCGGAGCCGGACTGGCCTGCGCCGTCCTGTCGTCGATGCCGGCCCGGGCCGCCGTCGTTCAGGGACCCGCCGTTCAGACTGACAGCGGGATCGCCGCCGCCCGAGCCCTGGCCGACGGCGGCGATGTCAAGGGCGCGGTCGAGGCCTATCTGGCCGCCGCGACGGCGCTTCGTAACGCCGACAGGATCGATGAGGCCGCCACCGTCGTCGAGGCGGCGGTCGCCCTGTCGGAGACCGTGGCACCGCTGGGGGCCCTCGCCCGGCTGCGTCAGGACCAGGGCCGATACGATGACGCCCTGACCCTGCTCGACCGCGCCCTGGCCGTCGCCGACGGCGATCCCGTGAAGGAGGGCCAGCTCCGCTACGACCAGGCCAAGGCCTACGATTCCCTGGGTCGTAACGAGGAGGCCGAGGTCGCGGCCCGCGCCAGCTATGACCTGCGCCGGGTCAACATCGGCCAGGTCCACGAGAAGACCGCCGACGCCCTGAACCTGTACGCCAACGCCCTATCGGCCCAGGGGCGGCACGCCGAGGCCGATCCCGCGTATCGCCAGGTGCTGGGGATGTATGAGGTGCTGTACGGCCCCAAGGATTTCCACCTGGCCATCGTCCTGTCCAACCTGGGCAACTCCCTGCGTCGCACCGGCCGGGGGCGGCAGGCCAATCCCCTGTATCGCAGGGCCGTCTCGGTCGCCGAGGTGTCGGGGGACAAGGTGCTGTTGGCCCAGTGCCTGACCAACTACGGCTGGTATCTGCATACGCAAGGGGACGGCCGGAAGTCCGAGGCCATGTTCCGCAGGGCCCTGACCCTGGCGCTCGATATCGTCGGCCCTGACCATCCCTTTACGGGCGTGGTGCGCGCCAACATCGGCTATGCCCTGGCCGATCAGGGCAAGTACGCCGAGGCCGAAGTCGCCTTCGCCGAAGGGCAGCGGCTGCTGGAGGCAGGCCTGGGTGCCGACAGTCCCGACATCGTCGACACCCTCGCAGGCCACGCCGACGTTCTGGCCGCGCTCGACCGGTCGGATGAGGCCGAAGCCCTGTATCGCCGCGTCCGGGCCATCACCACCAGCCGCCTGGCCCCGGCCCACCCCGACACCCTGGGCGAATCCAGCCGCTATGCCCGCTTCCTGCTGACCCGCGACCGGCCCGGGGACGCTCTCGGCGAGCTCCGCACCTCCCTCGCAGCGCTGATCGGGCGCGAAGGGGGCGGCCGCGACTGGCGCACCAGCGTCCGCGGGGCCGGCCCCCTGTTCGAGCGCCGGGTCGAGGCCAGCTGGCGGCTGGCGGCGGAGGCTCCGCCTTCCGCAGGCCCCGAGATCGCAGGTACCCGCTGACGTTTCGCGGTCGCAGCCGCTCCGCGTCACCGAAAATTCGCAAGCCCGGCCGATCCGCTCGTCTTGACGCTGGGGTGTCACCCCCCTACTTGCACCTCGCGTTAGCACTCGTGAGGTCCGGCTGCCAAAAGCTGGCCCCGAGCGTTACGAGGAAACTTTTAGAAGTCACATCGGAGAATACACAGATGGCGTTTCGTCCTCTCGGCGATCGCGTGCTGGTCAAGCGCGTGGAAGAAGAGTCCAAGACCAAGGGCGGGATCATCATCCCCGACACGGCCAAGGAAAAGCCTCAGGAAGGCGAAGTCATCGCCGTCGGCCCCGGCGTCCGTGACGACAAGGGCGTCGTCAACGCCCTCGAACTGAAGGCCGGCGACCGCATCCTGTTCGGCAAATGGTCGGGCACCGAGGTCAAGCTGGAAGGCGAAGACCTGATCATCATGAAAGAGTCGGACGTCCTGGGCGTGCTGTAAGCACCCCGACGCTTCGACCTTCTTCAACGAAATCAATATTTAGGAGCTGCCCTCAATGGCTGCCAAGATCGTACAGTTCAACACCGACGCGCGCGACAAGATGCTGCGCGGCGTCAACGTCCTCGCCAATGCCGTCAAGGTGACCCTGGGTCCCAAGGGCCGCAACGTCGTGATCCAGAAGTCCTTCGGTGCCCCGCGCTCGACCAAGGACGGCGTCTCGGTCGCCAAAGAGATCGAGCTGGAAGACGCCTTCGAGAACATGGGCGCCCAGATGATCCGCGAAGTCGCGTCCAAGACGAACGACAAGGCGGGTGACGGCACCACCACCGCGACCGTCCTGGCCCAGTCCATCGTGCAGGAAGGCCTGAAAGCCGTCGCCGCCGGCATGAACCCGATGGACCTGAAGCGCGGCATCGACAAGGCCGTCACGGCCGTCCTCGCCGACATCAAGGCCTCGGCCAAGAAGGTCGAGAACAACTCCGAGATCGCCCAGGTCGGCACCATCTCCGCCAACGGCGACGCCGAAGTCGGCGAGATGATCGCCAAGGCCATGGACAAGGTCGGCAACGAAGGCGTCATCACGGTCGAAGAGGCCAAGACCGCCGAGACCGAACTCGACGTCGTCGAGGGGATGCAGTTCGACCGCGGCTACCTGTCGCCCTACTTCATCACCAACGCCGACAAGATGGAGGTTCAACTCGAAGAGCCGCTCATCCTGCTGTTCGAAAAGAAGCTGACCAGCCTGCAAGCCATGCTGCCGATCCTGGAAGCCGTGGTCCAGTCGGGTCGTCCGCTCCTGATCATCGCCGAGGACATCGAGGGCGAGGCCCTGGCCACCCTGGTGGTCAACAAGCTGCGTGGCGGCCTGCGCGTCGCCGCCGTCAAGGCGCCGGGCTTCGGCGATCGCCGCAAGGCCATGCTGGAGGACATCTCGGTCCTGACCGGCGGCCAGGTGATCTCGGAAGATCTGGGCATCAAGCTCGAGAACGTCACCCTCGACATGCTCGGCAAGGCCAAGAAGGTCACCATCACCAAGGACGACACCACCATCGTGGACGGCGTCGGCGGCAAGGACGAGATCGAGGCCCGCATC
>NZ_JBIIAY010000107.1:0-10729 GCF_044239655.1 Brevundimonas sp. | reverse complement strand
GTGGACCGACGACTACAACCTCAACCGACCCCACTCCCGCATCAAAGGCATCACCCCATGGCAACGGGTGAACAACCTTCTTGGAAACGACACCTAGGCGGGGCGCCATGCTCGCCTGCTGCCGGATCTCGGTCGTCTCAAGCGCGCAAGAGCCACTGAAGGAGCGCTGAGGTCACAGCGTCCGCCGCCTCGACCGGGGACATGTGGCCACTGTCCTCGAACACGCACAGAGTTGCACCGTGAATGCGCGCGGCAATGTCCTGGTGCTGGGCTAGCGGGCTCCAGACGTCCTGTCGGCCAACCCCGACGAGGGTCGGCACCTCGATCGAGGACAGGAGAGGCGTTGCGTCCGGTCGCCCCAGCAGGGCTTCGATCTGGGCCTCGAACACCGACAGACCCATCGACGTCGCCATGGCGTGCAGGGGGCCGATCAAGGTCGGGTCGGTCTGGCGATCCGGGTGTACCATCGGCGGGAGCCAGACATCGACCATCCGATCCACGCCTTCGCGTTTCCCGAGATCGAGGAGGGCGTAACGCTTCTCGGCTTCGCCGGGCTGAGGCGGGTGAACTCCGGTGTCGAGCAGCGCCAGTCGCTCGATACGTTCGGGGGCCTGGCGATGGATTTCAAGCGCTACGCGAGCCCCCATGGAGTGCCCGATCAGAGAGAAGCGGGGCGGGGCCGCGGCCAGGGCGACCTCGGCCATTTCCGTCAGCGACCGGCTCAATCCATAGCTCGCCACGACCGGATTGAACGCGGCAAGCGCTTCGAGCTGGCCTGCCCAGATACGCGCGTCGCAGAGCAGTCCCGGGAGAAAAAGCGGAGGAGCCGCGGCAGAGATGGGCATGATATTCCTGTGACCGGTCAGGCGAGTGCCGTCAGCGGGCGGCGGCCCTGGGCCATCGGGGCGCGTCTGCGTGGCGACGCCGGGCGCGCGGGCGGGGGCTTGGTGCTGCTGCCTGCGTCTCGCGCCGACAGGCTCTGTCTCTGGGCGAAGGCGTGCTCGCGAAACAGGGCCTCGGCGCGGGCACCATCGCGTTCGCGAATAGCCTCGACCAGGGCATGATGTTGTCCGTGCGCCCGGAACAGCAGGGTGAAGGTCGCTTCGCCCTCCGTGTCATTGAAGACCGGCACCGAAGGGGCCACGAACGGGGTGTGGTTCAGCCGCTCGATCATGGACTCCAGAAGCGGTGATCCAGCCGCCTCCACGATCAAGGTGTGAAACTGCTCATTCATCTCACCATAGGCGTCGCGGTCCACGCGGTCGGGTCGGCTGTGGTCAAACAGTGCGTCACCCTGCTTCAGGCAGAGCTCGAGTTGCGTCAGGAGTTCTGGTGCCGGACCGTTGCGGGCGACCATACGGGCGGCCTGACCTTCGAGCAGGGCGCGAAGTTCCAGGGCCTCAAGGCTTTCGCGGTCGCTGAACGCCGCGACGGCGTAGCCACGCCGACCCACGGTGACTAGAAACCCCTCGGCGGCGAGGGACGGCAGGACCCCCCTTATCGGCGTGCGTGATACGCCCAGCCGATCGGCGAGACCGGTCTCGGTCAATCGCTCTCCGGGTTTGAGTTGACCCTGAAGGATCATCTGCCGGATTCGCGTGGCAAGCGGCTTGTCCGACATGCAATCAGCCGACTACGACGAGGGTGCAGGTTTCAAGGGTGGGCAACCGGGTCATGAGCGAAATGCCAGAGAGCCTCGCCGCTCGCGAAAACGCCAGCCCGCAGAGACGAGAACGAGCTTATCATGGAACTCGCCAACGAGAGGTGGCACCGCCCGGCCGTCGTCACTCTGGACATACAACTGGATCAGGCTGTGGGCCTGGGCCTCCGTCTCGTTCTCGACGGTCACGATGACATTGGATACGATATGACGCGTCACCCGAGCGGGCCTGGCCTGAAAGGCAGCCAGGATCGCTGCACGGCCCGACACCGGGTGGTCGGGTGCGGAGGGGCGGGCGAACAGGCCGTCCTCAACAAACAGAGACGCCGCTTCTTCCCAGTCGCCGTCATCGTTCGCGGCCGCAAACCGATAGATCAAGCGGGCGCAAAGCGCCTCGGCAATCAGGCGATCATCCATGCTGTCCCACGGCGTCCTGGCCGGCCTCTGCCATGGCCCGTTCGGCTGCGATGGCCTGCTGGATCAACATTCGCGATCGGACACCGCCCGCATCGATATTGAGTTTGAGCAGGCGACGGTCCTTGTGACGGTCGATATTGATCTGCTGTTGCTCCAGCATTTGCAGGTCCTCGGTGAAGATCGCCCCCTGTCCTTGCCGGATCTTCTCCGTCAGCGCGTCGTCTTCCGTCTTGAAATTGCGGGCCATGCCCCAGAAATACCAGTGGGACGTCTCGGTTTCCGGTGTGATGAAGTCCACCACGACACTCGACGCCTTGACCTGCGAAGGTGCCGCATAGCCTCCGTGTCCTTCCAGGGCCACTCCGACTTCGATCATCACGTGGCTGGGCAGCGAGAACCGGCAGATCTGCCAGCGATCCACGAGGCTGTCCTCCGCCAGACCGGCTTCTCGCATCGCCATGGCCCAGAACGGCGGCGCGATGATCTTCTCCATGTGCCGACGGGTGATCACTTCGTGGTCTGACAACTCAGTCTGTACGGGTGCCTCGTCGATCTCCTTCTGGCCGATGCTGGACGCATGGACATAGGTCTCGTGCGTCAGGTCCATCAGGTTGTCGATCATCAGACGATAATCGCAGTTGATGTGAAACAGGCCACCGCCATAGACCCAGTCAGGACTTTCGGCCCAGGGCAGGGGATGAAGCGTGCCGGCGTCGGCCTTGTCCTGATCTCCGGGCCAGACCCAGATGAAGCCGTGGCGTTCGATCACGGCATAGCTGCGGATGCCGGGGAATGCGCTGACCCTCTGACCTGGCATGCTCACCGTTCGGCCGTCGCAGCCCATGGTCAGGCCGTGATAGCCGCACACCAGATGGCCCTCCCGAACGAAGCCCAGGGAGAGCGGCGCGCCCCGATGGGGGCAGAAGTCCTCAAGTGCCTGAACCTGACCTTCGGCACCTCGGAAGAATACCATCCGTTCTCCGCAGATCTGACGGCCCAAGGGCTTCTCCGCGATCTCGCCGGGACTACAGGCCACGTACCAGGCATTTCGGGGCCAGGGGGCGGGCGGATGTTCCATGGTGATCCTCGACACGGCCTTGAACGGCGTTTATTGTATCCAATAAGTGCATCTGTTCGCAGGTTGGTCAAGGATTGGATCCAATTTTGGAGGTAGCAGCATGATTGCGACGCACGGACGACCGACCCGGTTCGGCAACATCCGAACGGAGGGTGTCCTGTCATGACCGTGTATCGGGATCGGCAGAGCGACCTGGACGCCCTCGACGACATTCCCGGGACCCGCATCTTCACCGCGGCCCGGGCACGACAGGGCTATCATCTCAACCAGTTCGCCATGAGCCTGATGGTGGCGACCAACCGTGACAGGTTCAAATCCGACGAGCGGGCCTATCTCGATCAATGGCCGATGACGGAGACACAGAAGCAGGCTGTCCTGGACAGGGACTTCAATCGCGCCATCGAGCTTGGCGGCAACATCTATTTCCTAGCAAAACTCATCTTCGCCGACGGCATCAGCTTCGCACAAGGGGTGTCGACGATGACCGACATGAGCTTTGAGGACTATACCGCCATGATGATCGCCGGCGGCCGATCACCGGTGGGGCAGCGATCGATCAGGGACAACTATTGAGATCCCGCTTCAGCTCCAACGTCTGTGCTTCGCATTGCAGGGCCGGATTGTCGTGCAAACACGCGGCGTCGGCACTCGCGCGGCATTCGATATCTCGCTCAGTTTGTGCCAATCCAGTATTCGTTCGGCCCCAGCTGAAAAGCTGAAAAGCAAAGCGGGAACTTCACGTCCATCATCATGACCGTCCGGATCACTTTCCGGGAGCTATCGAAATAGCGAAACAGGTCGGTGCGTTTGGCCATATGGCGACGTCAGGAGGCCGCCAGAGCCTCTGATGTCGTATGAGTGGGCGGTCAGTGTCGAATGCGGCACCCTCATCCTGCCCGCCGATCTGGTGCTTCGCCTCCACTGCGCGGGCCCCGTCAGCTATCTGCGCGAGCCTCCGATCTCAGGCCTCTGGCCCGCCAGCCTGTCGCCCGAGCTCGATCGCTTCATCGTCAGCAATCCCAGCCGTTCTATGCCGGCTTGGGCGGCGTCCACGCGGGCTGCCGCGCCCGATCGCAAACGTCGACACCGCAGAGGATCTTCGGCGTCTCGAACGGGCTGCTTGAACATGTGTAATAAGCCGATCAGGCCTCAACCCGTGGCGACCGATTTTGGGTCATGCCCACGCGCAAGGTCTGCGAGTGGGCACATCATCATCTGACCAGCAAGCGCGATCCGAAATAGCCCGCGAGCGCGGCCGTGCAGCTGATGAAGGTGCCCCAGGCCATGTCGGCGAGGGTGATATGCAGGGCCCACCGCGTCAGGGTCGCCTGGTTGGTGAGGTCATAGGTCGCATAGGCCACGAAGCCGAACACCGCCCCGTTGATCGCCGCGCGGGTCCAGTTCCCCTCCTTCAGGGCCGGCACGACGGCCAGGAAGACGATCCCGAACAGGAAGATGAAATAGAAGGCCCCGGCCGCGACGAAGTCGATCTTGGTCCGCATCCAGTCGCCCAGCACCGGGCGATAAAGCCTATCGCCCATCATGGTCAGCCAGACGACGTCCAGCACCAGCATGGCGATCGCGGACGATCCATAGGCGGCGATGTATTTCAGCATGGGATCCTCAGGCCTTCTTCAGGCGATAGTGGCTGACGCCCCAGACCGTTCCGTCCGAGTCGCCGAACAGGCCGGCGGTGGCCATGTAGAAGCGCCGCCAGCGCCGGGTCCAGAGCGCGGCCTGGTCGCCGTAGACGTCCTGCATGATGGCCCGGACCTCCTCGGCATTCGCGTCCATGTTCTGGAGCCAGTGGTCGGCGGTGCGCTGGTAGTGGGTACCGGACCAGCGCCATTGGTCGTCGATGGCCAGGATGTCCGAATACTGGCGCATCAGGCCGTGGCTGGGCATGACGCCGCCGGTGAAGAAATGCTGGGCGATGAAGTCGGAGTCGTCGGAGACCTCGAACCGGTAGGGCTGATCGACGTGGCTGAAGACGTGGATGAACATCCGGCCGTCGGCCTTCAGCCAGCTCGCCGCCCGTGTCAGCAGGGCGCGCCAGTTGGCCATATGCTCGAACATCTCGACCGAGACGATCCGGTCGAAGGTGCGGTCGATGTTGAAGACATTCATGTCGGCGGTGATGATCGTCAGGTTGGTCAGGCCGCGTCGGGCCGCCTCGCCGTCGATGAAGGCCTTCTGGCTGCGGGAGTTCGACACCGCCGTGATGGTAGAGTTCGGATAGTGTTCGGCCATCCACAGCGACAGCGAGCCCCAGCCGCAGCCGAGCTCCAGCACGGCCTGCCCGTCGCGCAGGTCGGCGTGTTCGCAGGTGATGCGGAGCGCGCTGGCCTCGGCCTGATCGAGCGTGGCGGTGGGGGTTTCGTAGAAGCAGCTGGAATATTTGCGGTGCTTGCCGAGGCACAGCTCGAAGAAGCGGGCGGGCAGTTCGTAGTGTTGCTCGTTGGCGGCGTCGGTGTGCTCGGCGACCGGGCGGGCGGCCATTTCGCGGGCGAACTCGGCCTCGACGTCGGCGGGCGGGGTCTTGAGCGCCTTCCTCGCATTGGCGACCAGCAGGGCGATGGCGGGGCGGGTCACGAAGTCCGGAAACGGCGCGTCCTGGAGTTTGTTGACGCTGTCAGCAATCAGTCTCATCGGGCGATCCTCAGGAAGCTTTGGAAGGGCGCGGGAAGAAGGCCCCGACGCGGTTCTGGTAGTCGGCGTAGGCTTGGCCGCGCGACTTGAGCATGGCGGCCTCCAGCGGGGGCACGCCGGTCAGGCGGGTCAGGATCAGATACATGACGATCGGCGCGATCAGGGCGGCCCAGCCCCAGGGCCAGGCTCCGCTCAGATCGATGGCCATCACCGGATAGGCGACCCAGCCGAACCATTCGAAGACATAGTTGGGGTGGCGCGACAGGCCCCACAGGCCCTTGTCCATGATCCGGCCCCTGTTGGCGGGGTCGGCCTTGAAGGCCTTCATCTGCTGGTCGGCGATCCCCTCGCCGACGATGGCGACGGCCAGGATCACGGCGCCGATATAGTCGGTCAGCATCAGGCCTTCGCCGGGACGCAGGGCCGCCGCGGCGATGGAGGCGCACAGCAGGGTCGTCGCCGGGGCCTGGACGATGGCGAGGCCGAACAGCCGCTTGCCGAAGGTGGGGCCCCACTCGGCCTTGAGCATGGTGTAGCGGGCGTCTTCTTCCCTGGTGCGGGCCACGCGAATGGCGATGTAGGCACCCAGGCGGACGGACCAGACAGCGACGAGGACCGCGACCAGGATCTGGCGCGCGCTGGGGCCATCGGTGTCCCAGGCCCAGGGGGACAGGGCGACGATCACGCCGGTCAGGCCGGTGCCGAAGGTCCAGAAGACGTCGGTCCAGCCGGCGTTGCCGGTCCTGAGCACGGTCGCCCAGGCGGTCGTCATGACGACCAGCATAAAGATCAGGGCGAAGGCGAGGGCTAGAAGCACGTCGGGCGTCCTATCGGCTGATGAGCTGGCGGGTCGGCAGGCCGAGGCGACCCATGCGCGCGATCAGCTCGGTCTTCTGGGCCGCGCTCATGGTCGGGCTGCGCGACAGCAGGGCCGGGAACTGGCCGTCGGCGGTGGTGGCGATCATCCACGAATAGTCGGGCGCGATGTCGATGACCCAGTAACGCTGACGGATCAGGCCGCCGAAGAAGCTGGCCTCCCATTTGGCGTTGGTAGCGGTGTCGAGGACGCGGGCGGTCGTGTTGATCGTCGTCGTCCGGCCCGTGCGGCTGCCGCGATGGCAGGTCTGGCTGATCGAGAAGCTGGTGGCATTGCGGCGCGACCAGACCTGATTGGCGGCCCAGCAGTCGCTTTGGCGATCGTTCGGGGTGCGGGCGATCTCGTACCAGCGGCCCATGAAGCGATCGAGATTTATGGACGCGCGCGGCTCGGGGGCCTGGGCCAGGGCGGCATCGGCGGATCCGGCCAGCAGGGCGATGGCCATGACGGCGGAACGAAACTTACGCATGGTGACCTCGGGGTTCGGAGACGGCGCCGACGGTGACGGGATAGGCAGGGGTGACGCCGCCGCGCAGGCGCAGGCCCTTGAGCAGCAGTCGCACCGCCTCCCAGTGAATGCCGGCGATGACCTTCAACGTCAGCAGGGGATGGGTGATCCAGGCGGCCAGCAGGTTGCGATCGGTTATCTCCGACCGGTGGGCGTGAAAGGCCGTGAAGAGGACCGGCCCCTGGGCGTCCTCGACCGTGATAGCGACGCTCGCGACCTCGCCCGACGCCCCGGTCGGCGGGGTCACGGCGAAGCGATAGGCCAGGTCCATGTCCATGAAGGGCGAGACGTGAAAGGCCTTGTCCACGGACTGGCGCACCGGGCCCGGAGTCTGATCGACCGGCATCAGATAGGCATGGCGACCGCCGAAGGTGTTGGACACCTCGTACAGGATGGCGCTCAACCGCCCGTCCGCCGCGTGGCAGAAGAAGACGCTGAGCGGATTGAAGCCGTAGCCGAGGATGCGGGGCATGGTCAGGAGCTGGACCGGGCCGCCGCCCTCGATGCCGGCCTCGGCCAGGCGGGTCGCGATCTGGGTCTTCAGCGGCGTGTCGGAGCGGTCGCCGAAGTCGGAGGCGCGCAGGGTCATCAGGCCAAACTTGCCGGCACCGAGCCAGCGCAGACGCTTCATCAGCCCGTCCCATTCGTCGAGGTCGAGCAGCAGCATGAAGACGCGGTATTGCAGGGCGTGGACGCGCGGACGGGTCCGGCGGTGGAACACCGTCCCGGCATAAAGGCCCGAGCGTGTGCCCGCCGGGGTCATTCGGCCGCGAACGCCATGGCAGGAGCGGGAGACGGCGTGGTCAGAGGGATGCGGCCGCTCTCGTTCTCGACCGTCCAGGGCCGGCGAACGCCGCCGATGGCCTCGGCGACGGCAAGACCGGCCTGAAGGCCGTCCTCATGGAAACCCGAGCCAAACCAGGCGCCGGCGAACCAGGTGTCGTTGACGCCTTGCAGCGACCACAGATCGCTCTGCGCGGCCAGGGCGGCGGCGTTGAAGATGGGGTGGTCGAACTCGCGATCGACCAGCACGGTCGCCGGATCCGGCTCTCGCTCGGGGTTCAGGGTGACGAACAGATTGTCTCCGGTCAGACCCTGCAACAGGTTCATCCAGTAGGTGACGCCGGGCTGACCCGCGTCGCCCGCCGCCGGTTGTTCGCCGACATAGTTCCAGGCGGCCCAGGCGGACTTGCGTCGGGGCATCAGGGCGATGTCGCGGTGCAGGACGACGCGGTTCCGACTGTAGCGGATGGCCCCGAGCAGGCGTTGTTCCTCGGGGGTTGGGTGTTCCAGCATGGCCAGGGCCTGGTCGGAATGACAGGCCAGGACGACGCCGTCATAGGATCGGCGTTCGCCGTTGGCGAAGATCGTCGCCCGGCCCGGCGTGCGCTCGATCAGATCGACCGAATGGTTCAGCAGGACCTCGCCCCGGAAGGCGCGGGTCAGGGCGTCGACATAGGAGCGGCTGCCGCCGTCGACCGTCTTCCAGTTGGGCTTGAGATCGACCTCGAGCAGGCGGTGATTGCGGTAGAAGCGCACGAAGGCGGCGGCCGGGTAGTCTGCCATCTGTCGCGATGAGGACGACCAGATCGCCGCCGCCTGGGGCAGCAGATGCAGGTCGCGGAAACTCTGGCCATAGCCCTTGCGGTCCAGGTAGTCGCCCAGCGAACAGAGGGACTGGTCCAGTTCGGGAAGGTCGGCCTCGGCCTCGCGGTGGAAGCGTTTCAGGTCGGCCAGCATCCTCCAGAATTTGGGGTTGGCCAGGTTTCGCTTCTGGGCGAACAGGCCGCCCAGCCCGTGACTGGAATACTCGAACCCGCCCGCCTCCATCGACACGGCGAACGACATATGGGCCGGCTTGGCAGCGACGCCGAGATGGTCCAGCAGGGCCGTGAAGTTCGGATAGTTGGGCTCGTTGTAGACGATGAAGCCGATGTCCACCGCCGTCAGATGCGAACCCCGGTTATCGAAGTCCGGCACCTCGACGGTGCAGGCATGGCCACCGACCCGGTCGCCGGCCTCGTACAGGGTGACGTCGTGATGTTGCGACAGCAGCCAGGCCGCCGACAGACCCGACACGCCCGAACCCACGACCGCCAGGTTTCGACGCGGCGAGGACGGATCTTGAAGCGGCGGGATGCGGTCGTACATGAAGCCCTGCGGTATCGGCGGTTCTGACAGTCGGGCTAAGCTACGTCTGACGTCGCGATCCGGATGCCGGGATGGTCAAGCTTGGGCGAAGGGCGAAAGTTCCCGACCCTGCGCGCATCCGTTCCGACCCCGGGACGTAGCTGATCACGGGGTTGCGGTTTGCGTCCTGGTGCGTGGAGTGAAGACAGATGACGGCTCCCCTGGTGGACGACGTTCAAGGCCGGTTCGGGTTCGATCTGCCGAGGCCCAACCGCATCCTGCTGTGGGCCTTTCGCGCCGCCGACAAGGACTGGCAGGGGCGCGGCCTGACCATGGTGATGCCCGATCGCCAGGAGCATCATTTCGGACCGCCGTCGCCGGACCGCGCCGTGCTCGAGATCCGCGACTGGGGTTTCATCCGCCGCATCGTGGCGGGCGGGGCGATCGGCCTGGCCGAAAGCTATATGGCCGACGAGTGGAGAACGCCGGATCTGGCGCGGACCCTGATCGTGCTGGCCGACAATTTCGACCGGCTGGGCAAGCTGACCAGCGGGAACGCCTTGGTGCGCGCCTTCAACTGGGTGACGCACAACCTCGGGCGGATGAACACCCGGGCCGGATCGAAGAAGAACATCGTCGCCCACTATGACCTCGGCAACGACTTCTATTCGCGCTGGCTCGATCCGAGCATGACCTATTCCTCGGCCCTGTGGACGCAAGCCAGCCAGTCGCTGGAGCAGGCGCAGACCGAGAAATACGCCGCGCTGGCGCGGTCCATCGACCTCCAGCCCCACCACCGGGTGCTGGAGATCGGCTGCGGTTGGGGCGGGTTCGCCGAATATGCGGCCAGGGAGATCGGCTGTTCCATCGTCGGCCTGACCCTGTCGCCCGCGCAACAGGCGTTTGCCGTCGATCGCATGGCCCGGGCCGGGCTGTCCGACCGGGTCGAGATCCGGCTGCAGGACTATCGCGACACGCCCGAGACCTTCGACCGGATCGTCTCGATCGAGATGTTCGAGGCGGTCGGCGAGCAGTGGTGGCCGACCTATTTCAAGGTGGTGCGCGACCGGCTGATGCCGGGCGGGCGGGCCGGATTGCAGATCATCACCATCCGCGACGACCTGTTCGAGGCCTATCGGCGCGAGGTCGATTTCATCCAGAAATACGTCTTCCCCGGCGGGATGCTGCCGTCCGAACCGCGCCTGAATCAGGAGACGGCGGCGCAAGGGCTGGTGACCACCGAGATGCGACGGTTCGGGCAGGACTATGCCCGGACCCTGTCCCTATGGCTGAAGCGGTTCGACGAGACCCACAGCGGCATGGACGCGACCTTCGACCGGCTGTGGCGGTTCTACCTGGCCTATTGCGAGGCGGGGTTCTCGACCGGTCGGACGGACGTGGTGCAGGTGT
>NZ_JBIIAY010000246.1:0-2763 GCF_044239655.1 Brevundimonas sp. | reverse complement strand
GGTCCATGCAAGGTGGCTCCTTGTGTGCTGAAGAGACAAGCCATTAACGAAAGGGCAATACCATGAACGAGTCCGCACTAATCCACATGATGACCGAAGAAATCCCAACCGATAACGAACGGCTCGCTGCCACAATAACGGCGAACCGTGCGCTGGCACAGTCAGGGCTGTACACGCTCAGCCATTACAACGGGAACCACGCCTGCTGGGACCTTAATCCTGACGCAGATATGCTGGCGATCTTCCCGCCGCCTGTGCTGGCCATGATTGTCGAATTCGCTACCCATGTCGTCACGACACGCTGCGAGGAGAACATCCTCGCCGTTAGCGGTAACAACGAGGAGATGGTCTTTCACGCTTCGATGGATTAATGTCGAAACCCCCGTTGGGGGTCCGCACGATCTAGCCTCCGTGCGCTGATGAGACAGGCTTAACGAAAGGCATTAACAATGGAAACCTTTAACGTGGAATTGAAGTTGACTGTGGACGAGGCCAAGAAGATTGCTGAGATACTGGAGTTTAAGGTCGGTGTCGAACAGGGCTTGGTCGATTACCACAAGAAGCGTTTGGCTGAGGCTGATGACGGCCACGGTAACCCTAAAGAGTTGCACAAGACGCTCATTAACGAGCATCGTGGCAGCCACAAGCAGATCAGTTACCTTCTCGGTGTCCTTAATATCGCCATTAAGGATGCACAGGAACGCACTAGCGAACCGTTCTGAAATGGCAGCGGTCCCCGACAAGGAAAGGACAACCTGACGGGGACCGCGCTCTGCTCCGCTTACACCAACCAGCACTTGCGGAGTACCCGTACCGTACAAGGGTAAACCCGTAGTGTCTTCGTCCAGTCCCGATCCCCCGTTGACAGTACCGCTGTACTAGATTACGATTGATTCCAACACCAACCAAGCCCTAGGAGGGCCACCATGAAGAAAACACCGAACCCCAACCTTGTCGAAGACGCACTAATGCTCTCGGCAGCACAAGAAGCAATGTGCGACGCTTTGGATCTCATCGAAGACGATGATCTCCGCCTTCAACTTGTCGATGCTTGTGCAGGTTATTGCGCAGCGTTCATTATCGGAGCAGCACACGCTCTCCAGCATGACGCTGAACAGAGCATCATCGAAGCCACCACACCATCAGTTAACTGATCGGTGGCATCAGGGAGAACAGGGGAGCCCCGCCTCTCTCCTGTTTCTCCTGATGCTCCCGCATCTCAACACCAACCAATAACCAATAGGAGACTTTAATGGACCCGAATCAAGGGCTGAACACAACCAGCCAAGGAACCTCGTTTGCTTATAACGCAAACAACGGCCACCCGTACCACAAACTTGGAACACCAGTAGACGGTTACGGAACCATCAACGAAATGCTTAAAGCCTCTAATGCCGACTACGAGGTCGAACTAGGCGGCATCTGCGCTTTCGATGAAAACGGAAATATGTACGACGTGGAAGACCACTTTGCGACCATGTGCAATACCAGCGAAGGCAAAAAGATCCTTGGCGTTGTCGGCAAGGGTTACGTCATTGAACAGAACCGTGAGGCTGCCGAGTTCGCTTACGACTGCGTAGGAGCCTCCCGTGGTGACGCTGTTATCGACACAATGGGCGTGATGAAGGAAGGCGCAGAGTTCTTCACCTATCTGCGTTTGGAGCCGCTGGTGCTAGATCCACGGGGCGTTAACGACAAACTGGAGATGGGTTTGGCTGTGCGAACCTCACACAACGGTTCGGTATCGCTGTGCGCTTACCCGACCGCTATCCGTTTGGTCTGCCGCAATTCGGTCACCATGTCGTTTAACGCTGCGAAGAAGCACGGCCAACTTGTAAAGGTCCGCCACACCAAGAATAAGACCGATTATAAGGCTGACGCTGTGCGAGCCCTTGGTATGGCAGCAAAAGTCCGTGAAGACTTTATTGCCAACGCCAACCTGATGATGAATTCATATGGAACCTTTAACGAGGTGCGTTACGTCGCTAACCAGTTGTGGCCGATTGATAACGATCCGTCACCACGAGCGGCGACGATCCACGAGAACCGTATCGAAACGCTGCACAACCTGTGGCTGTCCGATAACAATTCAAAAGGCTTTGGCGAAACGCTTTGGTCCGCATGGCAGACCATTGGCGAGTACCTTGACCACCATCGTGGTCTGACTCCCGACAAGCGTGCATACGCCTCTGTGACCCCAGAGTCGTCCATTAACACGCAAAAGCGTAAGGCTGCACAAATCCTCCTTGGTGTCTGACTATCTGGGGGTAGTCAACATTAAGGAAGCGAGTGGGACAGGGTTTCTCGGCCCTGTCCCATTCGCATTAATCAACCACAACAAGAGAGGAAAGTAATGAACATTTGGACAGTAGGTTTCGTCGTCTTCATGATCCTGTTTGTTATTTGGGGCGAGAAGATCAAGTGATTAACGTTGGCGATGAAGTAACCGTTAAAGGTGTTCAAGGCACATTCATTGTGCGGAACATCCGTGAAGAAAAGGACGGTCAGGTTATCGGAATGTTTGGTGGCACTAGGAACCCTTTGGGTCACCGATCATTCAGGTTCTTTACCGCCGACCGAGTACGCCCTATACCAGTAAAGCGATCCCGTAGGAAGGACATTAATGAAGACTGAAACGTTTACCGTTAAGTATGCGGTTATGGAGATCCGAGAGATCAAAGTGCCAGCAGCGTCACAGGAAGAAGCAGAGTCGTTAATCCAATGCCAGAAAGGTCTGTACTCAACAGGAAACCCGTTGCACGG
>NZ_JBIIAY010000221.1:0-2764 GCF_044239655.1 Brevundimonas sp. | reverse complement strand
GGTTGTACTGAGTCTGCTTTTCCCGGTGTACGGCACAGAGCCAGCCGCCCGGTTTGCCGCAGATGCGGCAGCAGTTGGCGTCTCGCTTTCTGAGGGCGTACCGAGCTTGGCGACTGATGGGGAGCAGAGCGTATTTATCGTAGATGAGTGCGGGCATCGAGGTAGGGAATAGGGTGACTTAGTTGGTGTCAACAAAATTTTTTTTTTGAAGGGGGTAGGTTGACATCTTTTTATGGGTAGAAAATTTTTTTTTGGAGGGGTGCGCGATGGGAGGAGTGCGGGGTGGCGGGCGAAAATATACGGTCCCTTATAGTGGTTTTTATATACCTATACAGTGTCACACTATATACCCATACAGTGTCACACTATATCCGAATTGAACATAATGTCTATTGTACGGTGACGGCGGCGCTTGTATAGTGTCACACTATATCGGAGACTTGCCTATATCGGACGGCGGAGACGGTGAGGCGGCGCTTGCTTGGCCATTCCTTCACATCGTCACATTTTCATGCGTTTATATGTCCGGGCTTTTCCCTTTGCCGATTGCCAACGGGCAAAGGTTTAGCTTTCCCTTTGTTTTTGGCGGGCGATCAAGCCCATTGCCCGCCGTCGCCCTTTTTTCTTGCTTGTCAAACTACTTAAAAAAGCAAACTCTCTCAAAACAGTGTTTTGCCTATTACTACTATATATTATCTTACTTTCTATTTTTATACAGAACGGAATATAGAAAAGGATTTGTACGAGAGTCTGCTTTTAAGAACACGGTTGACACTAAGCCCGCAACGGCGCACACTCGGCAAATGCTTATTCTCTGCCTCCGCCTCGCCGTTGCCCGCAACATTCTTGCCCGCCTCCGCCATTGCTACGCCATTGCGCCGTCCGCTTATTTGCGCGTCGTCATCGAACACGCTGTTTTTGCCGTTCGCCAAGCCCGCGCCGCACTAAAGGCTGATCGCCAAGCCCGACAAGCCGCGTTTGCGCTCCGTTGCCAAGCCGCAAGCGCCAAGCGCCAAGCCGCAAGCGCCAAGCGCCAAGCCAAGCGCAAAGCCCGCCAAGGTCGCCTCACCATTAAAGAGGCGGAGCGCTTTTCCCGAGAACAAGCCGCAACGCAAAGATTGAAAGCGCTTGAGGAACGGCAACGCAAAGCCCGCCAAGCCCGCCAAGCGTTGCAAATGGCAATCGGCGCGGAGAAAATCCGGCGAGCAAAAGAAAAGTCCGAAAATAGGTTGACACGTTTGAAACGCTCTGAATGATGACAAACGACGGCGGGCAATCCCGCACGCTGTCACCCTATCAAATCGCATGAAAAACCGCATTGCCCGCATCATTTTTGAAACCCTCATTTGCGCCGCAATCGGCGCTCTCTTTGGCGTCGCCCTCGGCTTCGCCTTTTAACCAAAAACACAAAACACGAAAACACGAAAACACATGAAACACTCCGCACTGTTAGTTGATAATTTGAAACACATACACGATCACGGGCTTGCCGTGGAATTCACCTCGCCCAAATTGATTTCCCTTTTGACCTACCTCAGAGGCAAGCAAGGCGTCACCCATCTAAAGGCAGGACATTCGACCCTCAAAATTACCACACTCGGCAACGTCACAAAAACGGAAGCCTTTTGGTCTGTCGGGAAAAATTACCGGGCATCTCTGCACTACTATGAAGCCGCCACCGGCTTGAAGTACACGGTCAACCGCGACAACGGCGCGGATTACGAGACCGCTTTCTTCACTCTCAACGCCGTAATTTTTGGCGGAGAATTACCCGCGATTTGGAGAATCTCATTTGGCGCACAAGCCGACAAACTCCGCGATTGGTTGAAAAAGTGGGCTTTCACCATTACGGGAAGCAACGGTTTGCGCGGGCAAGCAATCTCCGCCCGCTTGGCGCAACTCATGGAAACCCGGCGGAGTGCGTCCAACGTGCACGCAAGTGCAGAGGCCCATCATTCAAAGTACGTTAACGACGCCACCGCCGAGTTCTTCCGCACGAAACACTCGGAAGCGAGGGCGAAGCTTGCGGCCACACTCGCCCAAATCGAAACGAGAACGGAAGCGACGCGCAAAAGCCAAGCTGAAGCGGAGAACGAAACCAACGCGGAAGCGCTTTGGACCAAAAATTGGGAGCATTCCCTCGGCTTGTCGCGATCCTATGAAGGAATCACTCATTTCCCCGCTACCGCGTCGCAGTACTCCCACCCCGTCCAATCGGCCAATTACTCCGCCACCGTTTCCCCGTCCGGTGAGGTTTCGCTTTCGTCCGGTATTAAGTGCGAATTTACGGCAAACCAAGTACTCGCTTGGCTGAAAGGCGAAGCTCAAGCGCCACACTCTTCCCGCTACGGCACTTTGCAACGCATCGAGGCCTCAACTCGCGAGGGTGCGGCGCTTGTACTACTCAAATGCGGATGTCACTTTGTCGATGCATCCAACGTTTCCACCGAATTTGCCGAATTACTCAAGCCCGCCCACACGGTGACACTTACATCCGGCAAACCCCGTGCGGATTTTGGCACTCCGGAATTTGCGGAAAGACTCCGGGAAAGGTTTGCGGAAAGACTAGCCGAACAAGAAACGCAACGGGCAAACGCCATTCGCGAATTTGCGGACCGTCGCGCATACCTTGAAAAAGAGGAAACCAATTTGCCCGCAACCATAGCCGGTTTGAAAGTCAAAATGGACGCCGCAAAAGCGGCGCTTGACCAAGCCGACAAAGCACTTGAAACCGCAAAAGGTGTTTCCCCGCTTGGCGCGGATT
>NZ_JBIIAY010000085.1:0-13729 GCF_044239655.1 Brevundimonas sp. | reverse complement strand
CGTTCCCGCCGACGACCTGACCGACCCCGCGCCCGCCGCCTCGTTCGCCCACCTGGACGCGACGACCGTGCTGAACCGCGACATCGCCGCCCAGGCCATCTTCCCGGCCGTGGACCCGCTCGACTCGACCTCGCGCATCATGGACCCGCTGGTCATCGGCGAGGAACACTACCGCGTCGCCCGTTCGGTCCAGGAAGTCCTGCAGCAGTACAAGGCGCTGAAGGACATCATCGCCATCCTGGGCATGGACGAGCTGTCGGAAGAGGACAAGCTGGTCGTCAGCCGCGCCCGCAAGATCAGCCGCTTCCTGTCGCAGCCCTTCTTCGTGGCCGAACAGTTCACCAACTCGCCCGGCAAGTTCGTCTCGCTGGAAGACACGATCCGCTCGTTCAAGGGCATCGTCGCCGGTGAATATGACCACCTGCCGGAAGCCGCCTTCTACATGGTCGGCGCGATCGAGGAAGCCGTCGAGAAGGCCCAGAAGCTCGCTGCCGAGGCGGCCTGATCCATGGCCGGCAAACTCAGCTTCTCGCTGGTGTCGCCTGAACGCGAGGTCTTTTCCGGCCTCGTGGATCAGGTCGATGCGCCGGGCGTCGAGGGCGACTTCGGCGTCCTGCCGGACCACGCTCCCTTCATGACGGCCCTGCGCGAAGGCACGGTCACCGTGTTCGACGGCTCGGCCCGGCGGGTGTTCGAGGTCCACGGCGGTTTCGCCGACGTGACCCCGGCCGGCCTGACCATCCTGGCCGAACAGGCCTCGGAAGTCGCGGCGGCCTGATGATGCACCGGCGCATCCGCGCCGTTGCCCTCGCCCTCGCCCTCGCCCTCGCCGCCCTGTCTGTTGAGGGCTGTTCCACCCTGCCGCCCGGCGTCGCCACCCCGGCCGATCTCGCCGCGCGGGTCGCGACCGAGGTGTGCGTCCCCTACGTCGCCGATGATGCTCCCTTCCGTGAAGCGCGCCGCGCGCTCGACGGTGGCTGGAACCAGCAGTGGCCTGAACTGATCACGTCGGGTCCTCCGGGACCGGTTCTGCATCGCGGATCGGCCGAGCTTTCGATCGTCCCTGACCGGATCAATCCAGTCTCTGGAACGGCCGAGACCCGGGCCTGCGTGATCACGGTGCGAGGCTCCGACGCCGATGCGGTGATCGCCGCGATAGAGCTGTTGCTTGCGCTGCGTCCGATGGGCCCCGGCGACGACCCGGATGTTGTCCCTGCCCGCTACTGCCTCGTGAGACCCTCAGGTCGAAGCGCGGCGGTGTGGGTGCTGAACTACCCGCCGCTGAGGCCGGAGCGGCCGTTGGATCGGCGGGTCGGCCTGTCCGTCAACCATTCACCGCGAGGCGGCTGCGCTTGACCGTCATCGATGCCGCTGGCGTGTTACCGCGCCAACGCGGCCGGCTGAGCTGGAGCGTGACGCGGTCGCAGGCCGCGGACGAGCCGGCCCTGATCCTTGTCACCTGGCGGCCGCGCGGTTAGGCCTGCGGGCCCGACGCACACGCGCGTCTCGTCCAGGGATCAGGCCTTGACCACCGCACCCGGTCCCCTTGCGGGCGTCCGCATCGTCGAGTTCGATGCCATCGGGCCCGTGCCCTTGGCGGCCATGCTGCTGGCCGACCTGGGGGCCGAGATCATACGGATCGCGCGGGCACCCAACTCAGGCCAGGCCTGGGACGACACGGGTGGGGCGGTGCTGAACCGCAGCCGCAAGCACGTCCATCTCAACCTCAAGTCGGCCGGGGATCGTGACCGGGCCCTGTCCTTGGTCGCGCGTGCCGACGCGGTCATCGAGGGCTTCCGCCCCGGCGTCATGGAGCGGCTGGGCCTCGGACCAGAGGCCTGCCTCGCCGCCAACCCCCGGCTGGTCTTCGTGCGCATGACGGGTTGGGGCCAGACCGGGCCTCTGGCCGAGCGGGCGGGGCACGACCTCAACTATATCGCCGTGACGGGCGTGCTGGAGGCCATGGGCTCGCCGGACAGCCCGCCGCCCGTGCCGCTGAACCTGGTCGGGGACTATGGCGGCGGCTCGATGTTCGCCGTCATGGGGCTGCTGGCCGCCGTAATCTCCGCGCGGGCCTCGGGTCGGGGACAGGTCGTCGATGTGGCCATGACCGACGGGGTCGCGGCCCTGTCCAGCCTGTTCCACGGGCTGGCGGCGTCGGGTCTGTGGATGAACGCTCGCGGGCTGAACCTGCTGGACGGCTCCAAGCCCTTCTATCGATGCTACGTCTGCGCCGACGGGCGGTCGGTGGCGGTCGGGGCGCTGGAGCCGGCGTTCTTTGGCCGGTTGTTGGCGGGGCTGGACCTCGCTCCCGCCGCCTTCAACCAATTCGATCCGTCCGGCTGGCCCGCGATGGCCAAGACGTTTGCCAGGGTCTTCGCGACCCGGACCCGTGACGCATGGGCCGCGCGGTTCGAGGGCACCGACGCCTGCGTGTCGCCGGTGCTCGATTTCGCCGAGGCGGCCGACCATCCGCACAATGCCGCCCGGGACACCCTGGTCGAGGTGGACGGGGTGCGCCAGCCAGCACCGGCGCCTCGGTTCTCCGACACCCCTGCCGCCATCGACCCCGCGCGACGCGGCCTGATCGACATCGACCAGGCCCTCGCCGCCTGGAGCGATCAGGCGATGCCCGCGCCGCCGGTCACGCCATAGACCTCGCCCGTCGTGAAGCTGGATTCCTGCGACGCCAGCAGCACATAGACGGGCGCGATCTCCACCGGCTGACCCGGACGGCCGAAGGCGGACTGTTCGCCGAAATGCTGGACCTTCTCCTGAGGCTGCCCGCCCGAGGGTTGCAGCACGGTCCAGAAGGGGCCGGGGGCCACGACATTGGCGCGGATGCCCTTCTCGATCAGCTGCTTGGCCAGGGCCTTGGTATAGGCGACGATCCCGGCCTTGGTGGTCGCATAGTCCAGCAGGATGGCCGAGGGCTCATAGGCCTGGATCGAGGCCGTGGTGATCACCGAGGCCCCGGCCGGCAGGTGCGGCACCGCCGCCTGGACGATCCAGTGCAGGGCGTACAGGTTGGTCTTTAGGGTCACGTCGAAATCGGCGGTCGAGACCTGGGACACGTCTTCGCGGAACTGTTGGTGGCCGGCGTTGATGACCAGGATGTCGAGCCCGCCCAGACCCTGGACCGCCTTCTCGACCATCTGGCGGCACCAGGATTCGTCGGTGACGTCGCCGGCCAGGGCGACGGCGGTGCGGCCCTCCGCCTCGATCAGCTTGATCACGTCGTCGGCGTCGGAGGCTTCGGACGGCAGATAGCCGATGGCTACGTCGGCCCCTTCCCGGGCATAGGCGATGGCGGCGGCGCGACCGATGCCGGAATCACCGCCGGTGATCAGCGCCTTGCGACCGGCCAGCCGACCCGACCCCTTGTAGCTTGTCTCGCCGTGATCCGGCTCGGGCGTCATCCGCTCGGCCAGGCCCGGTGCGGGTTGCGGCTGTTTCGGAAAGGGCGGGCGCGGATACTGTTCGCGCGGGTCCTGCATCGTCAGGCGATCGGTCATGGCAAGGCTCTCGGCTGGGAGTGAGCCGAATGAACACCGCCGGTACGATTGGGTTCTGGCTCAGCTCGCCCGGAAGGCCGCGATGGCGTCGACGGTCGCGCGCACCTGAGTCTCGATCCCGGCCCAGTCACCGGCCTTGACCGCCGCATCGGTGATCAGCTTCGAGCCCATCCCCGCCGCCACGATGCCGGCCCCGAACCATTTGGCGATGGAGGCCGCGTCCGGATCGACGCCCCCGGTCGGCATGATCTTGGTCCAGGGCATGGGACCCAGCACGGCCTTGACGAAATCGGGTCCGCCGACCGATGCCCCGGGGAACAGTTTGATGATCTCGCAGCCCAGCTCCTGCGCCTCGCCGATGTCGCGCACCGAGCCGCAGCCGGGGAAATAGGCGACCATGCGCCGGTTGCAGACCCGCGCCACGTCGGGCACCAGACAGGGGCTGACCACGAACCGCGCGCCGCGATTGAGGAACTGCGCCGCCGTGCCCGCGTCGATGATGGATCCGATGCCCAGAACCACGTCGGGGTCGGTCTTGATCAGCTCGCGGTTGATCTCGCCGAACAGGTCGCAGGCGAAGTCGCCGCGATTGGTGAACTCAACGGCTTTCGCACCGCCGCGCGCACAGGCGCGGATCACGTTCAGACAGACCTCCGGGTCCGAATGATAGAAGACCGGCGCAACGCCTTGGGTCTGGAGGGCGGTCAGGACGCTGAGGCGATCGATGGGCATGGGGCTCTCCGGCAGTTGCGATCTGCGTCGCCGCTGGGACCGTGCGCGTCAAGGGCGAGGGCGGTAAACCGGTATCAATCCGTGTGACGAGGCATCCGGCCTCTTGACCTCGCCCGCCGTGGCCTCCCTTGTCTTCACAGGGGGCACGGCATGAGCACGGACGGCGATCTGGAGGTGGCGGCGGGGTTTGCGACGGCTCTGGGGCCGCGCGCGGACAACCAGGATTTCGGCGGGGTCCACATCGGATCACCGGCCGAACAGCGGCTGCACGGGATCGTCGCGGTGGTCGCCGACGGCGTCTCGGGATCCAAGGCCGGGCGGGTGGCGTCGGAACTGGCGGCACGCAGCTTCATCGATGGCTATCTGAGCCAGAACCCGCTGGGCGGGATCGCGGCGGCCGGGGTGGCGGCGCTGAGGGGGTTCAACCGCTGGCTCCACGCGCGCGGCAAGGCCGATCCGACCATGGCGGGGGCAGCGACGACCTTCACCGCCCTGGTGCTGCGCGGGCGCGAGGCCACGGCCCTGCACGTGGGCGACAGCCGGGCCTGGCATTTCCGCGACGGCGTCCTGACCCGGCTGACCGAGGACCACACCCTGTCGCAACAGGGCCTCAGCCATGTGCTGTACCGCGCCGTCGGCATCGAGCAGGACGTCAAGCTGGACGTCCGGGTGCAGCCGCTGAAGGCCCACGACCGGCTGCTGCTGACCAGTGACGGGGTGCATGGGGTGGTCGACGAGGAGGCCCTGTGCCGCCTGCTGGCGCGGCGCGCCTCGCCCGATGCGGATGCGCAGGCCATCGTCGAGGCGGCGACGCTGGCGGGTACACGAGACAATGCGACGGCCATCGTGCTGGACGTAATCCGCATCGCGGCGCTCGATCGCGACGCCATCGGGGCGGAGGCGGAAGGGTTGCCCATCCTGCCCACGCCCCGCCTGGGCGACAATGTGGACGGCTATGTTCTGGAGCGGGTGCTGTCGGACGGGAAATACACCCGCCTGTTCCTGGCGCGCGACGGGGGCGATCCGACCCCGGTGGTGGTGAAATTCCCCAAGCCGACCCTGCTGTCCGAACAGGGCGCACGGGCGGCCTTCCTGCGCGAAAGCTTCATCGGGCGGCGGATCGACAGTCCCTTCGTCGGCAAGACCCTGGCGGTCGAGGCGGGCCGTCAGAGCCGGCTCTACATCGTTCAGCCCTTCTATGACGGCCAAACCCTGCACGGGCGGCTGGCGGGCGAGGGGCCGCTGGACGTCCAGTCGGGGGTGGCGACCGCGATCCGGCTCGCGCGCGGCGTCGAGGCCCTGCATCGCCAGGGCATCACCCATCGCGACATCAAGCCCGACAATGTCATCCTGGAAAAGGGCGACGGGCTGAAGCTGATCGACCTCGGGGTCGCGCGCCTGCCCCGCATCGAAGGGTTCGGCGCGGAGGACTTCTCCGAGACCGAGGCACCCGGCACGCCGGGCTATATGGCGCCCGAGCTTCATTCAGGCGCGGCGGGCGACGCCCTCAGCGACCAGTTCGCCCTGGGGGTGACGCTGTACCGGATGTTCTGCGGGCCCCAGTACCCATGGGGCCAGGCCGAGGGTCGTCCGCGCTTCGACCGGCTGACGCGGCCGACAACGCACCGGCCCGACATGCCGGCCTGGCTGGAGGCGGCCATCGTGCGCGCCGTTTCACCCGACCCCGACGACCGGTTCGCCGATGTGCAGGAGCTGATCCATGTGCTGGAAAGCGGCAGCGCCACGGCGGCACCGATGGCCGACAGCCTGTCCCTGATGGAACGCTATCCGGTGCGGTTCTGGCAGGCGGTGTCGGCGGTGCTGGCGGTGCTGCTGTTCATCGCCGTGGTTACGCGCTGAGGGCCAGATCGACGATGCGGCGCACCAGTTCGCTGTTCGGGTCCCCAAGCGGGTCCAGCACGGTGAAATGGTTGAGATCGGGGAGGGCCTCGAACGGGGTGTTCGCACCGCCCGCGCCCCAGGTCTGCGCCATCGTCTGGCTCTGACGAATGAACTCAGCGGTCTCGATGCCGCCGACGATACAGTCGAGGATCGCGCCTTCGGGCACGGTCCAGCCGAGCGGGCTCAGGCGGACGGCCTCGTCTGCGTCCAGACGCAGGGCCGTGTTGATCGAGGTGTGAAGCAGCGGCCGCAGGTCGAAAACGCCGGAGATGGACACCCCGCGCTCGGCCCGGCCCTCGCTGAGCAGACAGGCCGCCAGATGCCCGCCGGCGGAATGGCCGACGAGGACGGGCGGGGTCCCTGCGCGCTCGGTCAGCAGGGCTGTCGCCGTCCGCATTTGATCGACGATGGCGGCCAGCGTCACCTGCGGGCACAGGTCATAGCCGGGGATGGCGACGCTGATCCCGTGGGCCAGCAACGGCGGGGCGATCCAGCTGAACCAGGAGGGGTCCAGCGCCTGCCAGTAGCCGCCGTGGATGAAGGCGACGACGGGCGCGCCCGGCCCGGCCTCGAACAGGTCGATCGTCTCGCGCGGGCCAGGACCGTAGCGCAGGACAGTCGGCGGATAGGCCGCCCGGGCGACCTCCGCGTCCGCCTTCCAGCGGGCCATGACGGCGGGATGGTCGGGACAGGCGGCGCGATTGTTGTAGCCCGCTTCCAGATCCGGTCGGCTCTTACCCGTCACGTTCGCATCCGCTAGGAAGGGCACCGACCTTCGGAGCCTGAACCGCCATGATGACCGCCATCTTCGTCTTCATCAAATGCGAGCTGGGCCACGCCAACGACGTCGCCGCCGACATGGTGGACAATGTCGAGAACGTCTCGGAGGTCTATTCGACCTCGGGCCAGTACGACCTGCTGGCCAAGTTCCAGCTACCCAAAGAGATGGACATCGGCACCTTCGTGACCAAGTCGGTCCAGACCCGGCCGCATATCCGCGACACCTTCACCGTCATCACCTTCTCGCCCTTCCTGCCGACCGGGAAATAGAGCGGGCGTCACGGAAGGGTCGCGAACGACGCCCAGTCAGGGCGAAACGGAGTTTCGACCATGCGCCTGATCCTCATCGCCGCCGCCGCCCTGCTGGCGTCCGCCTGTACCCCGATCGCCGACAGTCCCGCGCCGTCCGGCCCGGTCCAGAGCGCCGACGCGGCCGCCTGTGCGGCGCGGGGCGGAGAACTCCGCCGGGTCGGCCGGATGCAGAGCCAGCAGTGCATTCTGAAATACGCCGATGCCAACAAACCCTGCACCGACAACGGCCAATGCCTGGGCGACTGCCGGGTCGAGGGCTCGATCAGCACGCCGGCCGGGGCGGCCGTGGCCGGACGCTGCACGATCGATTCCGATCGCTTCGGCTGTCACACCACGATCACGGGCGGCAAGGCCGATCCGACGCTGTGCATTGATTGATCAGCAGGCACGAAAAAGCCCCCGCCGCTTCTGCGACGGGGGCCTGATCGTATCGGTGTGGAAGTGGCTTAGTGCTTCGGCGCCGTGTCGCCCGGAGCCATCGCGCCGGTCGAGGGCGAGGTGTTCGGGGTGTTGGCGGTGGTCATGCCGCCGTCGGCGTTGCCGGCTTGCTGCTCGATCACGTCGGCCTGGGCGTTGAGGGCCTTTTCCTCGGCTTCGTTCGGGGTCGCAGCGGCCTGGGCCTCCAGCGAGTCCGCTTGAACTTCGGCGGCCTTGTCGGCGGCGCTTTCGCCGCAGGCGGCGACGCCGGCCAGCATGGCGACGGCAGCGGAGGCGATGATCAGTTTACGCATGGGGTAGTTCCCTTCCTGTTGGAAAGACCCAAACGGCGCCGCTTCAGATTGGTTCACGCGGCCGTGATGATTATTTGATGGTGCAGCGCACTGTTATTGCTAAGCTTTAGCGCGCCCGGTGCATAACGGTGGTCGTCAGTCCGCCACCGCGAAGGCCACGCGGGCCGCCCCCAGCAGGGCCGCGTGCTTGTGCAGGATCACCTTGGTGGGGATGGCCGCCATATAGTCCTGGAACCGGCCCTTGCGTTCGAAACGCTCGCGGAACGGGCTGGCCTGGAGGAAGGGCAGGATGCGCGGCGCGATGCCGCCGGCGATATAGACCCCGCCGCGCGCACCTGTCGTCAGGGCGATGTCGCCCGCGACCGCGCCCAGGACGGCGCAGAACCGGGCCAGGGTGGCACCGCAATGGCTGCGCGGGTCGTCCAGCGCCTCCTGGGTGATCTGGGCCGGGTCGTCGATATGGGTCTCGCGCCCGTCGATCTCGGCGAGGGCCCGGTGCATGTTCAGCAGGCCGGGCCCACAGATCAGCCGTTCGATCGAGACCCGGGTATAGCGTTTGCGCAGAATCCTCAGGATCTCGTCCTCGATCGGATCGCCGGGCGGGAAGCAGGCATGCCCCCCTTCGGACGGCATGGCCATCTCGCCGCCCCGTCCGTCGCGGACCAGGGCCGAGACGCCGAAGCCGGTGCCGGGGCCGAGCACGGCGACCGTGGCATGCGCCTCGCCCTCGTCGGGGCCGCCCAGCGAGGCCAGCTGATCGGCGGGAACCACCGGAGCGCCCCAGGCCAGGGCCTCGAAATCATTGATCAGGCGCGCGGGCTTCAAGCCCAGGGTCTCCAGCTCGGCCTCCGATACCCGCCAAGGCGAGTTGGTCAGGTCGATCTCGCCGTCGGTGACCGGCCCGGCGACGGCCAGCACGCAGGCCGTCGGCTTGACGTCGCATCCGTCCAGATAGGCCTTGATGCCACCCAGGAAGGTCGGGTGTTCGGCGGCGGGGAAACTCTGATGGTTCTCCAGCACAGGCCTGCCCTCGACCATATGGGCCAGGGCGAAGCGGGCGTTGGTGCCCCCCACATCGCCGACGAGCAGGGTCTTGTCCCATTGAACAGTCATAAGCGTCCTCCGATGGGCCCTGTGCTCGCCACGCGGTGGCTCACGACGTGAGGGCCGTTATTCTTGTTGTTCTTAAGCGTCCACGGCCCGGTCGACGAGATTTCGATCCGGCGGGGTGTCGGTGTGGCGGGCCGCGCCGGGCACGGGCAGGAAACAGACCGAGGCCCCCTCCTCCGCCGTCCCCACGACGTGGCGGAAGGCGGCGAACAGTTCCCGGCCATAGCCCCAGGACGCGCCCTCCGAGTGGGCTGCAGCGCGCTCCACCCCGGGACGTGACGCCAGATCGACCCCGCCGACGGTGGACAGGACGCCGGCATCGGCGTCCAGACGGATGACATCCCCGGTGCGGACATGGGCCAGCGGACCCCCGGCCAGGGCCTCGGGACTGACGTGGATCGCGGCGGGCGTCTTGCCCGAGGCACCCGACATCCGCCCGTCGGTCACCAGGGCGACCTTGAACCCCTTGTCCTGGAGCACGCTGAGCGCCGGCGACAGGGAGTGCAGTTCCGGCATCCCATTCGCACGCGGCCCCTGGAAGCGCAGCACGACGATGACGTCGCGGTCCAGCTTGCCTGCCTTGAAGTCGGCCAGGACGTCTTCCTGGGTCTCGTACACCTCGGCCGGAGCTTCAACGATGCGGTTCTCGGGCTTGACGGCCGAGACCTTGATCACCGCCCGGCCGAGATCGCCCTTGACCAGCCGCAGGCCGCCCTCGACGTCGAACGGGTCCGAGGCGGGACGCAGGATATCGCGGTCCAGGCTTTCGGCCACGCCGTCGCGCCAGACCAGTTCGCCGTCAACCATGGACGGTTCCTGGAAATAGGCCTCGATTCCCTCACCCATGATGGTCGTGACGTCGGAATGCAGGATGCCCGCGCCGGCCAGCTCCCGGGCCACGAAGGCGACGCCGCCGGCCGCCTGAAACGCGTTCACATCGGCCGAACCGTTGGGATAGACCCGCGCCAGCAGGGGTGTCGCCGACGACAGCTGGTCCATGTCGGTCCAGTCGATCAGGACGCCGGCCATCCGTGCCATGGCGACCAGATGGATGGCGTGGTTGGTCGATCCCCCGGTGGCCAGAAGCGCCACGATCATGTTGACGACGGATTTCTCCGACACAACGTCGGCCATCCGGCATTCGCCACTGCGGGCCAGTTCGACCGCCCGCTTAGCGGTGGCGGCGGTCAGGGCGTCACGCAGTCCTGTCTCCGGATGGACGAAGGCGGTGGACGGCATGTGCAAGCCGCCCAGCTCCATCATCATCTGGTTGGAGTTGGCGGTGCCGTAGAAGGTACAGGTGCCGGGCGAATGATAGGAGCCGATCTCGCTCTCCAGCAGGGTCTGGCGATCCACCTGGTTCTGGGCGTACAGGGCCCGGACGCGGGCCTTCTCGGCATTGGGAATGCCCGAGGGCATGGGCCCGGCGGGGGCGAACACCACCGGCAGGTGGCCAAAGGCCAAGGCCCCCATAAACAGGCCCGGCACGATCTTGTCGCAGACCCCCAGCATCATGGCAGCGTCGAAGGCGTCGTGGGTCAGGGCGACCCCGACCGACATGGCGATGGCGTCGCGGCTGAACAGGCTCAGCTCCATGCCTGGGCGGCCTTGCGTGACCCCGTCGCACATGGCGGGCGTGCCGCCGGCGACCTGGGCCGTCGCCCCGACCGTGCGCACGGCCTCGCGGATCACGGCGGGGAAGCGCTCGAACGGCTGATGGGCCGACAGCATGTCGTTATAGGCGGTGACGATGCCGACATTGGGCTTCGACCCGTCCATGGCGGTCAGCTTGTCGGCGATCGTCTGGCCGGCGAAGGCATGGGCCCAGTTCGCGCAACTGAGCTTGGCGCGGCCGGTCCCGGAATCGCGGGCGGCGTCCATGCGGCGGATATAGTCGGCGCGAAGCTCGGCCGAGCGGGCCGTGATCCGGGCCGTGACCTCGGCGACGACGGGGTGCATCGGCGGGCGGGTGAAATGGGGCATCAGTTCGCCTCCGTCCAGACGACTTCGAGGGGGACCTTGGCGGCGATCAGGGCGGCGATGGGCTGGATGGCCGGGTCGCCCGCCGCCTCGCGCTCGAACGCGGCTCGCTTCTCCGCGCCCTTGAGCCCCAGGATCACCCGGCCCGCCGTCATCAGATAGGGCAGGTTGATCGACAGGCGTACCAGGCTGGGGGCCATGCCGTCGCGCCCGTGCGGCACGCCCAGCACCGTGGGTTTCAGCGTCGGCGACAGCAGGGTCTTCAGGGTCGGCGAGTTGGGGAACATCGAACAGATGTGGCCGTCCTCACCCATGCCCAGCAGGACGGCGTCGAACCGGCCCCCGGCCTCGGCCAGGGCGTGGGCGGCGATCGCAGCGGCGCGGTCCACCGTCACGGCGGGATGATACAGGGGCACGAACCGCGCGGCGGCGGCGGGCCCTTGCAGCAGGACGTCGCGGATCAGCCGGGCGTTCGACTCCGGCGAGGTCTCGGGCACATAGCGTTCGTCCACCAGGGTGACCGCGATCCGGTCCCAGCCGATGTCGGCCTGGGCCAGACGGGCATAGACGGGCGCGGGCGTCGATCCGCCCGGCCCGGCGAACAGGGCCCGGCCGTTGTCGAGGACGGCGGCACCCAGGGTCTCCTCGATCCGCCCCGCGATGGAGGCGGCCCAGGTGTCGAGGGTGGGGAAGGTTTCGATCTCTACCATCAGTCGCGCACGTCGATCGTGTTCCAGTCGCGCCCGGTGCGGGCCATCAGCATGTCGGCGCTGTCGGGACCCCAGGTGCCGGCGACATAGTCCTGAGGCTTCACATTGCCGTCCGACCAGGCCTGGGACACTTCGTCGACCCATTTCCAGGCCTGTTCGGCCTCGTCGCGGCGCACGAACAGGGTGGAGTCGCCGTTCAGGGCGTCGAGCAGCAGCCGTTCATAGGCGATACGGCGGCGTGGCGGGGTCTCGTGCTTGTCGCGGAAACCCCAGCTCAGGCTCATCTTGATCGGCTGGAGCTGCATCTGGGCGTCCAGCCCGGCCTTCTTGTTCATCACCGTCAGGGAGATGTCTTCCTCGGGCTGCAACTCGATGATCATCCGGTTGGCCTGGGGCTCGCCCTCGCGGCCGTCGAAGATCGAATGCGGCAGGGGCTTGAAGGCGATGACGATCTCGGTGCGTTTCTCCGGCAGCCGTTTGCCGGTGCGCATGAAGAAGGGGACGCCGGCCCAGCGCCAGTTGTCGATATCGGCGCGGATGGCGACGAAGGTTTCGGTGTCGGACGGCTGGCCGCGTTCCTCATCATAGCCCTTGACCGTCTCGCCATCGACGACGCCGCCGACATATTGGCCGCGTACCGTGACCCGCTCGGCCTCCTCGTGGGTGATGGGGCGGAGCGACCGCAGAACCTTGACCTTCTCGTTGCGCACCGATTCCGGTTCGAGGTCCGACGGCGGCTCCATGGCGACCAGGCACAGCAGCTGGAGCATATGGTTCTGCAGCATATCCCGCAGCGCGCCGTATTCGTCATAGTAGGGCCAGCGGTCGCCGACCCCGACTGTCTCGCCGATGGTGATCTCGACGTGGTCGATGTTCTGGGCGTTCCACAGGGGCTCGAACACCGTGTTGCCGAACCGCAGGGCGATCAGGTTCTGGACCGTCTCCTTGCCCAGATAGTGGTCGATGCGGAACACCTGGCTCTCGGAGAAGGCGTCCGAGACCGCGTCGTCGATCTCGCGGAAACTGTCCAGGTCACGGCCGACCGGCTTTTCCAGTACCACCCGGTCGTTGGCCTCGGCCAGGCCCGCTGCCCGCATGGCCGTGACGATCCGGGCATAGAGGGACGGAGACACCGCCAGAAAGGAGGTCACGTCGCCGTCCCCGACCTTGTCCTTGAGGGGCTTCAGGCTTTCCGCGCTGGTGGCGTCGACGGCCAGATAGTCGAGGCGGGCCTTCATCCGCGACCAGGTCGCCTCGTCCCAGACGTCGTCGGCCCTGGCCTTGCTCTCGCAGGCGGCACGGACCTTTTCGATATATTCGTCGGCCGTCTCTTCGGAGCGGGCCGCGCCGATGATCTTCAGGCCCTCGGGCAGGCGGCCTTCATGGTCGAGAAAATAGAGCGAAGGCAGCAGCATCCGCATCGCCAGATCGCCACCGCCGCCGAACAGCACGAGTGCCGCCATGCTTGTCGTCCTTCCTGCCTTGCCTGATCTCGTTCGCGGTCCCGAATGACGGTAGCGCGGCCGGACGGCTCAGGTTGCGTCTTTGGCCGGTTGTGCCCGCCGGGCCAACACGTCGAGAACGTCCTGAAACGACAATTGACGCGCCCGTAACAGAACCAGCAAGTGATAGATCAGGTCCGCACCCTCTGAGGCCAGTTCTTCGTCGGGCCCTGCGACCCCGGCCAGGGCCGTCTCGACGCCCTCCTCCCCGACCTTCTGGGCCAGGCGCTTGGGGCCCTCGGCGATCAGGCGGGCGGTGTAGCTGACGGACGGATCCTGGGCCGCGCGTTCGACGATGGTGCGTTCCAGGGCCGCGATTCGACCCACGCCGGGAGCCTCTTCCGATCCGAAACAGCTGGTGGTCCCCAGATGGCAGGCTGGCCCCATCGGCCGCACGGCCAGCACCAGGGCGTCTCCGTCGCAGTCGGGGGTGATCGACACCACCGCCTGGCGGT
>NZ_JBIIAY010000048.1:0-23123 GCF_044239655.1 Brevundimonas sp. | reverse complement strand
CGCGCGAGCGGGAGAAGAAGGTGGCCTCGCCGGATGCGATCGTCTCCTCCAGAGCGGCCCGGTCCATATAGGCGAGAGTCAGCACCTGAAGCGTGTCGGCGTCCTGAACAATGGCCGGGATCAGGCCGTCGCCCTTGGCGAAGTCGAGGGTGTCGGGATCGAGTGTCATTGCAACAGTCACAGCCTCACCTCCACGCCCGACGCCGCCAGCGAGGCCTTAAGATCCGGGATCGCGATCGCACCGGTGTGGAACACGCTGGCCGCCAGTGCGCCCGACACATTGGCGCGGTCGAAGACGTCGAGGAAATGCGATACCGCCCCCGCCCCCCCCGAGGCGATCAGGGGGATGGCCAGGCGCGAACGGGCGTCGGCCAGTTGAGCGGTATCGTAGCCCTGACGTACCCCGTCCTGGTCGATGCAGTTCAGCACGATCTCGCCCGCGCCTAACTCTTGCGCCTCCACGATCCAGTCCAGGGTGCGACGGCCCGCCAGCCGGCGCGCATCGGGGTCGCCGGTGTATTTGTGGACGACATATTCGCCGTTCTCGCGCCGCGAATCGACGCCGACGACGACGCACTGGCTGCCCAGCCGCGCCGCCATCTCGCCGATCAGCTCGGGGCGTTCCAGGGCCGGGGAGTTGATCGAGACCTTGTCCGCCCCGTGATCCAGACAGGCCGCCGCCTGGTCCACCGAGCGGATACCGCCGGCGACGCAGAAGGGGATGTCCAGGAGCCGCGCGATCGACTTGACCCAGGTATAGTCCAGCGTCCGGCCCTCGGGCGAGGCGGTGATGTCGTAGAAGACCAGTTCGTCGGCTCCCTCGTCGCGATACCGCGCGGCCAGTTCGGCCGCGTCGCCCATATCGACGTGCCCCTCGAACTTGACGCCCTTCACGACGCGGCCGTCCTTGACGTCCAAGCAGGGGATGATCCTTCTGGCGGTCATCGGGTCGCCTCGATGGCCTGACCGGCGGTGAAACGGCCCTCGTAGATGGCGCGGCCGACGATGGCCCCGTCGCAACCGATGGCCGCCGCTGCCGTCAGGTCATCCAGCGACGATACCCCGCCCGATGCCTGAATCTTCAGGTCGGGCCTCCGCCGCCTCGCCTCGGACAGCAGATCGAGATTGGGTCCGGTCAGGGCACCGTCGCGGCCGACATCGGTGATCAGGACGTGGCTGAGGGTCCCGGCTGGATAGCGATCCAGCGCGCTCCACAGGTCGAACCCGGCCGCCTCGGTCCAGCCCTTGAGCGACGGGGTCGGCACCCCGTCCTCGCCGACGCGAACGTCAAACGCGAGCGTCAGCCGCTCGGGACCGAACCAGGCCAGCCAGGTCGCGACCTCCTCCGGCCTGGTCACCGCCAGCGATCCGACCACCACCCGCGTGACGCCTGCGTCCAGCAGCCGCTCGACATCCTCGGCCGTGCGCACCCCGCCGCCGGACTGGATCGAGGCCGTCGTCCCGGCGGCCAGCTTGCCGATCAGTTCGTGCTGCACGGCCTGACCCGCCTTTGCCCCGTCCAGATCGACGATATGCACCCATGTCGCGCCCTCGGCCACGAACGCGGCCAGCCGGTCTTCGGGATTGTCGTCGTACTGCGTCACCTGATCGAACCGGCCGTGCATCAGCCGGACGCAGACGCCCTCCCTCAGGTCGATGGCGGGATAGATGATCATGTCAGGCTCAGGAAATTCTTCAGGATACGCGCGCCGGTCGCCGCCGAACGCTCTGGGTGAAACTGGCAGCCCCAGCGATTGCCCGAGCGGACCACGGCAGGGACATCGGTCCCATAGTCGGCGCAGGCGATCGTCGCGTCGCTGTCGGGACAGACGAAACTATGGACGAAATAGGCATAGTCGCCGTCGTTGACCCCCTCCAGCAGCGGGTCGGGCTGACCCCGGTCCAGCTGGGTCCAGCCCATGTGCGGCACGGGCAGGTCCGGCCGGACGTTCAGCCGTGTCACGGTTCCGGGGATGAAGCCGAGCAGATCGACGCCGTTGCCTTCCTCGCTGCGCTCGAACAGCAGTTGCTGGCCGAGGCAGACGCCCAGCAGCGGCCGCTCGAACGACCGGATCGGGTCGATCAGGCCCAGTTCGGCCAGCCGCGCCATCGCATAGCCCGCCGCGCCGACGCCGGGCAGGATGACCTTGTCGGCCGAGGCGACAACTTCAGGGTCCGAGGTGATGACGGCCTCGCACCCCAGCCGCTCCAGCGCGAACTGCACCGAGGCGGTGTTGCCGGCCCCGTATCCGATGATGGCGACGGTCACAGGACACCCTTTGTCGATGGAACGGCGTCGCCTTCGATGCGGATGGCCTGTCTCAGGGCGCGGCCGAAGGCCTTGTAGACGGCCTCGGTCTTGTGGTGGTCGTCGTCGCCGGTGACCTTGACGTGGATCGCGGCGCCCATAGCCTCGGCCAGCGAGCGGAACACATGGGCGGTCAGGTCGGTACGGTATTCGCCGATCATGGGGGTCGAGAAGCTTCCCTCGAACAGTGGATAGGGACGGCCCGACAGGTCGATGGCGATATGGGCCTCGGCCTCGTCCATGGCCAGGACGAAGCCGTAGCGGGCGATGCCGCGCCGCTCGCCCAGCGCCTGTTTCAGGGCCTGGCCCAGGGCGATGGCGCTGTCCTCGATGGTGTGGTGGGCGTCGGTGTGCAGGTCGCCTTCGCAGGCCAGCCGGATCGAGAAGCCGCCGTGGGCCGCGACCTGTTCCAGCATGTGATCGAAGAAGCCGACGCCGGTGTGGATGGCGACGGGACCGGGGCTGTCCAGATCGACGGCGCAGACGATCCGCGTCTCCTTCGTATCTCTCACGGCCTGGCCGAGACGGGCCGGGCGACTGCGCGGCGGGGTCAGGCCCAGCGCCAGCAACAGCCGGTCGTTGACCTCGGGCTTCAGCGAGATCGGCAGGCGCAGCCGGTCGCCGGAGCGGTCGGCGGCCACGCCGTATTTCGCAAACTCGGCCAGCAGGGCTTCCGGATCGGTGGGCCGGGCCATCAGGATGGGGCCGACGCCGGTCTCGACCGTCATCAGCCGTGACACTTCGCGGGCGATGCGGGCGCGCTCGCGCTTGACGCCTGTGATCCGTTCGGCGGTCTCGATCATCCGCGACGGGTCGAGCGCCTGTTGCGCCAGTCGGACCAGCGGTTCGGGCAGGGCATAGGGCTCGAGCATGGCCGACAGCCGGGCCAGGGTTGTCGCCTGGGCGAGCGCGGCACCGACGCGGGCACCGGCCAGCCCATAGGCCAGGGACAGGCTGCGCAGGACTACGAGGTTGGCGTGGGCGTCGAGGATGGTGGCGGCCGACGCCGTGTCGGCGAACTCGATCAGGCCTTCGTCCACGACTAGCAGAGCCGGGGCGACGCGGGCGGCCATCTCTGCGACCGCCTCGGGCGAGCCGAGGGCGCGGATGACGACCGCAGCGGTGTCGCCCTTGCCGCCATAGATGGCGTCGAGGCGGGTATAGGGTTCGGCGTCGGGGGCCTGAACACTCTGGCCCGCCTGGGCGGCCAGACGCCAGACCAGTTCCAGCCCGTGGGTCAGGCCCCGGATCGGCAGCACCTGCTCGGGGGGCACGCGGTAAATCTGGGCCATGCGCGCGGCCAGCGCCGACGGATCGGCCGGATAGCGGTCGAGGCCGTCGCCGCCTGCGACCAACGGGGGATAGGGGGCGGGAAGGGTCATCGTGATCCTCCCCCGTTGGGGGAGCCAATCGACCGCAGCGCGCTTGCGCTGGGGTGGAGGGGGCCGGCCGCGCATACGGTGTCTGGGGTGAGCCCCCTCCACCGCGAAGACGCGGTCCCCCTCCCCCTACGGGTGAGGATTTGCTGCATCATCATCCCGCGCTCCTCAGATCCGCGGCCCGCGCGTGGGCTTCCAGCCCTTCCAGCCGTGCGAGCCGCGCCGCCACGGGGGCCAGCACCGCCGCCCCGGCCTCGGTCACCTTCTGCACCGACATGGTGGTCATGAAGCTCGACGTCGTGATGCCGCCCAAAGTCCGGGCCCCGCCGTCAGTGGGCAGGACGTGGCTGGGCCCCGCCGCATAGTCCCCCAGAGTCTCGGCGGCGAACCGGCCGACGAAGACCGCCCCGGCGGCGGTGATCTGTTCGACCAGAGCCTCGGCGTCCTCGGTCTGGATGGCCAGGTGTTCGGGGCCGTACAGGTTGGAGACCTCGCAGGCGGTCGCCGTGTCGCCCACCTTGATGATCCGGGCCTCGGCCAGCGAGGCGCGGGCGATGTCGGCGCGGGGTAGGCTCTCCAACTGCTCCTCCACGGCTTCGAGGATGGCGTTGATCGTCGCGGTCGAGTCACAAACCAGGATCACCTGCGCGTCCGCGTCATGCTCGGCCTGGCTCAGCAGGTCGGCGGCGGCGATCTCGGGATCGGCCGAGCCGTCGGCGATGACCAGCAGTTCCGACGGCCCGGCCGGCATGTCGACCGACGGCCCGCCCGGCAGGGAGGAGGCGTATTTCTTGGCCTCGGCGACATAGGCGTTGCCGGGCCCGAACAGCTTGTCACAGGCGACGATCTCGCCGTCATCGAAGACCGCGCCGAAGGTCATGGCCGCGATCGCCTGCGCACCCCCGACCAGCCACAGGGCGTCCAGTTCGGCCTCGGCGGCGGCGATGATCATGGCGGGGTGGACCCCACCATCCTTCGACGGGGGCGTCACCGCCACCCGCTCGCGCACCCCCGCGACCTGCGCCGGGATGGCCAGCATCAGCAGGGACGAGAACAACGGCGCAGACCCGCCGGGAACATAGAGACCGGCGGCCCCGATCGGACGCCAGACCAGTTTCGAGCGCACACCCGGCGTGGTCTCGACGAAGGCGGTGTCCTCAGGCCGGGTCGCCTGATGAAAGACGCGGACGTTCTCGGCCGCGATACGGATGCAGCGGGTGTCGGCGGGCGGCAGGGCGTCGCGAGCGGTCGCGACGACGTCAGGCGTGATGGCGATGCGGCGCGGCTGGGCGTTGTCGAGCCTGATGGCCCAATCGGCGACGGCCGCACCGCCCCGCGCCTGCACGTCGTCGAAGATCTGGCGGACGACGTCGGTGACGCGGCCCTCGGTCCTCTGGCGCGGGCGGGCGAGAGCGGCCTTGCGTTCCGCCGCATCCAGCGTCGCCCAGTCGATGCGTTTGAAGACGGTCGTGGCCATCACATCATCTTCTCGATCGGCAGCACCAGGATGGCGGAAGCCCCGGCCGCCTTGAGCTTCTCCAGCGTCTCCCAGAACACGGCTTCCTGACAGACGGCGTGAACGGCAACGGCGTCGTCGCGGCCCATCAACGGCATGACCGTGGGCGCGCCCGCGCCCGGCAGGATGGCGGTGATCGCGTCCAGCGCCGAGCGCGGTGCGTTCAGCATCACGTATTTGGCCCCTTGCGAGGACACCACGCCCGCCATCCGCTCGACGATCGAATCCAGCAGATGTTGCAGGGCGGGCTCCGGCGGGGTCGGAGACTTGATGAGGACGGCCTGGCTTTGCAGTACCGTCTCCTTGGCGATCAGGCCGTTGGCCTCCAGCGTCGCCCCGGTCGAGACCAGGTCACAGATGGCGGCGGCCAGCTTCAGCCGTGGCGCGACCTCGACGGCCCCGCGCATGGTCACGATCTCGGCCCCGATGCCCTGATCGTCCAGATAGCGCTGCAGGATCTTGGGATAGGAGGTCGCGATCCTCAGCCCCGCCAGCGAGCGCGGCCCCGCATAGATCATGGTCGGAGGCACCGCGAGCTTCAGCGTGCAGCGGCCGAAGCCCAGCGGCATGACGACCTCGGCATGACTCCCACCGTTCTTGTCCTCCTCCAGCACGTTCTCGCCGACGATGCCGAGGTCGCAGACTCCGTCGGCGACGAAGGTCGGGATGTCGTCGTCGCGCACCCGCAGCAGGTCGATCGGATAGTTCTCGACCTTGTACAGCAGGTCGTTGGCGCCCTTGACCCATTTCAGGCCCGCGTCGCGGATCAGGTCGAGGCTGCGTTCCGACAGGCGGCCGGATTTCTGGATGGCGATGCGAAGTCGCCCCTGGACGGTACTCATGGAAATGTCAGGCTTTCGAGTTCAGGCGATCGAGCACCAGGCGATAACCCTGATGCGGCATCTCTTTCAGGAACCGCGCGACGCGCACGACGGTGGTCGGGCTGGCCCCGGCCTCCAGCGCGATCTCGCGATAGGATTTTGAGTTCTGGGCCAGCAGGCGCGCGACGGCCCAGCGTTCGGCAAAGGCGCGGACCTCCGACGGGGTACACAGGTCGGACAGGAAGGCGTCGACCTCGTCCCGCGTCTTCAGCGACAGCAGGGCGTCGAACAGCGCGGCCCGGTCGGCATCTGCCGGTCTGGGGGCCTTGTCGGGGGCCGGGCTGGGAAGGGCATCGGTCATTGCGGGCGTTCCACTATGCTGTAACACTGGAACGGTCAAGGCGTTTCGATGTCGCGATTCGGGGGCGTGAGTTGACTCACCTCGTCTCGCGTCCGACAACGTCGCTTTAGGAAAGTCCCGCCGCGCCCGCGTCGGGGCTTCATTGCTTTTGGAGGTACAGGTTCAATGTCCGCGTCGGGGTCCACAAGCCATCTGATGGGTGTCTACAATCGCGCTCCGCTGGAAGTGGATCGCGGGCGAGGCATGCGCCTGTGGTCGGTGGACGGCACGGAATACCTGGACTGCGTTTCCGGCATCTCGACCAACGCCCTGGGTCACGCCAATCCGATCCTGGTCCAGGCGGTCAAGGACCAGGCCGAGAAGCTGTGGCATGTGTCCAACATCTTCCGGATTCCGGACCAGGAAAAGCTGGCCGACATGCTGTGCGAGCATTCGTTCGCCGACCAGGTCTTCTTCACCAACTCGGGCACCGAGGCTGTGGAGTGCGCGCTGAAGACGGCGCGGCGCTATCACTGGGCCAACGGCGCGCCCGAACGGATCGACATCTACGGCTTCGACGGCTCGTTCCACGGCCGGACCTACGGCGCGATCAATGCGGCGGCGAACCCGTCCTACATCGAAGGCTTCGGTCCGAAACTGGAAGGCTTCCATCAGCTGACCTGGGGCGACCACGAGGCGCTCAAGGCCGCGATCGCGTCGCCGACGACCGCCGCGATCATCGTCGAGCCGGTTCAGGGCGAGGGCGGTTGCCGCGCCCTGCCCGACGTCTGCCTGCGCGGCCTGCGCGAGCTGTGCGACCAGTACGGCGTGCTCATCATCTTCGACGAGGTCCAGTGCGGCATGGGCCGGACCGGCAAACTGTGGGCCCATGAATGGGCGGGCATGGAGCCCGACATCATGGCCATCGCCAAGGCTCTGGGCGGCGGCTTCCCGATCGGTGCCTGTCTGGCCACCGCCAGGGCTGGATCGGGGATGACGGCGGGCGTTCACGGCACCACCTTCGGCGGCAATCCGCTGGCCATGGCCGTGGGTCTGGCGGCCTTCGGTGAGCTGGTGAAACCCGAGCTGATCCAGAACGTCAACGAGATCGCCGGATACCTGAAGCAGCAGTTGCATGGGCTGAAGGAGCGGTTCCCCGACGTCATCGCCGACGTGCGCGGCAAGGGGCTGCTGATCGGGGTCAAGCTGATCCCCAACAACCGCGACTTCATGGCTCTGGCGCGCGACGAACAGCATCTGCTGATCGCCGGCGGCGGCGACAACTGCTGCCGCATCCTGCCGCCCCTCAACATCACCCTCGAAGAAGCCCGCGAGGCCATCGAGAAGTTCGAAGGCGCCTGCGAGGTCGCCCGGGCGCAGATGAAGGCGGCGGCCTGATGCTCCCTCTCCCGGAGGGAGAGGGCTTGAGCCTCGCAGAGCGTAGCGATGCGCCAAGGCGAAAGGGTGAGGGGTTCCACCCTCACCGGCTCGCACCCTAACCCCTCACCCTTTCGCGCAAGGACGATCACTGGCGTGATCGTGCGCTCAAGCCCCCTCCCGATGGGAGAGGGAAGGACAAGAAGATGGTCAGACACTTCCTCGACATCCACCGCCTCTCGGCCGAAGACCTGCGCGCGACCCTCGATGACGCCCATGCCCGAAAGGCCGCCCGCAAGGGCTGGCCCAAGGGTCGCGCCGATGCCGACGCACCGGCTAGGGACCGCGTCCTGGCCATGATCTTCGAGAAGAACTCGACCCGCACCCGGTTCAGCTTCGACGCCGCCATCCGTCAGCTGGGCGGATCGTCGATCATCGCCACCGCCTCCGACATGCAACTGGGTCGCGGCGAGCCGATCGAGGACACCGCCAAGGTCCTGTCGCGCATGGTCGACGCCGTCATGATCCGCGCCAATTCCCATGAGGACGTCGAACGGTTCGCGCGGGTCTCGACCGTACCGGTCATCAACGGCCTGACCGACCGCTCCCACCCCTGCCAGATCCTGGCCGACATCATGACCATCGAAGAGGCCAAGGGCCCGATCGCCGGCAAGACCATCGCCTGGGTCGGGGACGGCAACAATGTCTGTCATTCCTTCATGCACGCGGCGCCCAAGCTGGGCTTCCACTTCAACGTCGCCTGCCCGGCCGAATATCACCCGGACCTGCACGACCTGGCCAAGGGCGGCAACGCCGTCACCCTGACGGCCGATCCGAACGAGGCGGTGCTGGGCGCCGACGTCGTGGTCACCGACACCTGGGTGTCGATGGGCGACAGCGACTACGAACAGCGTCTGCACGCCTTCGAGACCTATGGGGTGGACGAGGCCCTGATGAACAAGGCCGATCCCGCCGCCGTCTTCCTGCACTGCCTGCCGGCCCACCGGGGCGAGGAGGTCACCGACGCCGTGATCGACGGGCCGCGCTCGCTGGTCTGGGACGAGGCGGAGAACCGCATCCACGCCCAGAAGGCGGTCCTGGCCTGGTGCTTCGCCGGCTAGGGCCGGGCGGGAATTTCAAGGCCGCGCTGCACGGCCGGCCGTTCCAGCGCGCGGGCCAGCCAGGCCTCGACGCGGGGGAACCGGTCGTACTCGACGATCTCGCCGGCATCGTAGAAGCCGACCAGGTTGCGGACCCAGCCGAGAGTGGCGATGTCGGCGATCGAATAGTCGTCCATCAGCCAGTCCCGGCCCTCCAGCCGGGTCTCGAGCACGCCCAGCAGGCGTTTCGATTCCGCGACGTAGCGGTCGCGCGGCCGCTTGTCCTCGTAGTCCTTGCCGGCGAATTTGTGAAAGAACCCCAGCTGGCCGAACATCGGGCCGATAGCGCCCATCTGGAACATCAGCCACTGGATCGTCTGGTAGCGGATCGCCGGATCGGCCGACAGGAATCGCCCGCACTTGTCCGCAAGATAGATCAGGATGGCACCCGATTCGAACAGGGCCAGCGGATTTCCTCCCGGCCCATCGGGATCGAGAATGGCCGGAATCTTGCCGTTCGGATTGAGTGACAGATACTCGGGCGTCCAGGTCTCGTTCTTCATGATGTCCACGAGATGGACGTCATAGGGAAGGCCGGTCTCCTCCAGCATGATCGAGACCTTGACCCCGTTCGGCGTCGGCAGGCCGTAATACTGCAAGATCGTCGAATCCTTGGGCGGATACTGGCGGGTGATCGGAAAGGCGGACAGGTCGGCCATGGTGTGCGCTCGCGTTGGGACATCGCGCATGTCGGAAGCTGCGAGCCCGGCCGCAAGACTCACCCGCCTGTGTGCAGTCGGCGACATTTCGGTATTGACCGCCAGAGCCGACCGCCTAGCTTGGCCGTTGTCCGAAACGGACCAATCCCAGGAGGCCCCCGTGGCGCACAAGTTCGAAGTTTATAAGGACAAGGCGGGCGAGTTCCGCGTCCGCTTCAAGTACAATTCAGAAGTGATTTTCGCGACCGAGGGCTATTCCGACAAGTCGGGTGCCAAGCGGGCGATCGAGTCGATCAAGAAATATGTCGGCGACGCCGAGACGGTCGAGATCGAGTAGTCGTACCTGCACCATTGTGATCCCGGGCCTCGCGACCTTGTCGCGGGGCCCGTTTCGTTTCAGGCACCCTCAGTCCGGCTCGCGTTCGCCAACCTCTTCGGGCCGCACGGCCATCAGCCAACCGTCGGCGAGGTGAAGCTGAGGCGTCGCCGCCTTGGTGAAGGGCAGGAACCAGGTCGGGCCGCCGGTCGCGGGTGAGATCTCCAGCATGTCGTCGGCCCCGAAATTCTGCACCGCCCGCACCGTGCCCAGCACGACGCCCTCGGGATCGCGCGCTTCGACGCCGATCAGGTCGGCCAGATAGACCTCGTCTTCGTCCGGCTCTGGGAACCGGTCGCGCGGGACGTGCAGCTTCAGCCCGCGCAGAGCGTCTGCCTCTTCTTTGGTCCTGATTTCGCTGGCCCGGCCGATAAGGCCGTCCTTGGTCGCCCGTATGCCCGTCAGGGTCAGGCCCGGTGATCCATCGGCGCGCAGCAGCGGGCCGTAAGACGTCAGGGCTTTCGGGTCTGCGGTATAGGCCGTGACCCGCACCTCCCCCTTGACACCGAACCCGCCGGCGACCTGGCCGACGAGGATGAGTTTGGGCTGTGCGTCCGTCATGTCCGTGAACCCCCGGCCCGCTCATCCCGACAAAGGCCGGAATGAGCGGAGGTTGAGGCTTAGGCCTCGGTCTTTTCGTCTTCGGCGGTGCCTTCGGCCGGAGCCTCTTCGACGGCGACCTCGGCCGAACCTTCAGCTTCAGCGGCCGGAGCCTCTTCGGCCGGGGTCTCTTCGACGACCGGAGCGTTCTTGGCGGCTTCGGCAGCGGCGGCGGCGTCTTCCTTGGCCTTCTGGGCGGCTTCGGCGGCCTCGATCTTGGCGGCGGCTTCAGCCTCGGCGCGGTCGGCTTCGCGCTGGGCGCGTTCGGCCGAACGCTCCTGGGCCTTCTTGCCCGGGGCACCCTTGGTCGGGTTATTGGATTGCGTCCAGGCGACCTTGCCGACCAGGGCTTCGTCGGTGCTCTGCGAGATGAAGCGGGCCACGCGGTCGGTCGGCTGGGCGCCCTTGGACAGCCACTCCGAGATCCGGTCGGCCTTCAGGGCGACGCGGGGCTTCTCGCCGTCCTTGGGCAGCATCGGGTTGTAGCTGCCGACCTTCTCGATGAACTTGCCGTCGCGGGGCGAGTGCGAGTCGGCGATGACGATGTGATAGTAGGGGCGCTTCTTGGCACCACCGCGGGCCAGACGAATCTTCAGCATTTTCAGTCTCTTTCGTTAAGTCGGATTATTTCTTGGTGGGTAGACCGGGCAGGCCCGGCAGTTGTCCGCCCCCCAGGCCCGCAAGGCGGTCCTGAATGGCTTTCATCTCGTCGGCCGAGGTGTCGGGCAGCTTGCCGCCCCCCATGGCCTGAAGGCGTTTCATGTCGGCACCCGAGCCCATGCCCGGAACTCCGGTGGGTCCGCCGAGGCCGCCCAGCATGGCGGCCATCTGCTGCATCTTGCGCGGGCCGCCCTTGGACATCGACTTGACCATGTCGGCCATCTGGCGGTGCTGCTTCAGCAGCCGGTTGATGTCCTGAACCTCGACTCCGGCCCCGGCGGCGACGCGTTTCTTGCGGGACGCATTGAGCAGGTCGGGTTTCTTGCGCTCGGCCTTGGTCATGGAACTGATGATGGCTTCCTGACGCGCGATCGATTTGTCGTCGACGCCGTTGTCGGCCATCTGATTCTTCATCTTGGCGACGCCGGGCAGCATTCCCATGATGCCTTGCAGGCCGCCCATCTTCTTCATCTGCTGGAACTGGGCGGCCAGGTCGTTCAGGTCGAACTGGCCCTTGGCCAGCTTGCGCGCCATGGCCTCGGCCTTGGACTGATCCAGCTCCTGCGAGGCCTTCTCGACCAGGGCGACGATGTCACCCTGGCCCAGGATGCGACCGGCGACGCGGCGGGCGTCGAACACGTCGAGCGCATCGACCTTCTCGCCCGAGCCCATGTATTTGATCGGCAGGCCGGTGACCGCCCGCATCGACAGCATCGCCCCGCCGCGTCCGTCGCCGTCGGCGCGGGTCAAAACGAGGCCAGTCAGCGGCAGGCGTTCGTGGAAGGCCTTGGCGGTGCGCACCGCGTCCTGGCCGGTCAGGCTGTCGGCGACCAGCAGGGTCTCGACCGGATTGGCGACGGCCGCGACCTCGGCCACCTCGGCCATCAGGGCCTCGTCCAGGGTGATCCGCCCGGCGGTGTCGAGGATCAGGACGTCGAAGCCCTGGAGCCTGGCCGAGGTCAGGGCGCGCCGCGCGATCTGGACCGCGCTCTCGCCGGCCACGATCGGCAGGACGGCGACCTCGATCTGTTTGCCCAACTGGGCCAGCTGCTCCATCGCGGCCGGACGGCGCGTATCGAGGGATGCAAGCATGACCTTCTTGCGATCGAATTTGGTCAGTCGCAGCGCCAGCTTGGCCGAGGTCGTCGTCTTGCCCGAACCCTGCAGGCCGGCCATCAGGATGACGGCGGGCGGCGTGGCGTTCAGGTTGATCGGGGTCGGCTCCTCGCCGCCCAGCATCTCGATCAGGCCGTCATAGACGATCTTGACCACCTGGTCGGCCGGCTTGACCGAGCGGATGACATCCTCGCCCGTGGCCCGTTCGGTGGCGAAGGCGATGAAGTCCTTGACGACCGGCAGGGCGACGTCGGCCTCCAGCAGGGCCACGCGCACTTCGCGCATCGCCTCGGAGACGTCCTTCTCGGACAGGGCCCCACGACCGGTGATCCGGTCGAAAACGCCTGTCAGCCTTTCGTTCAGAGCCTCGAACATGAGCACCTCAAGAGGCGGTCGAACCAGTCTCCATACGAAAACCGCCCCTGGCGACGCTCACGTCGGCAGAGGGTTCTCGCCTGCCTCGTCCATCGCGATGATGGGGACGTGCAGGTGGAGACGCAGGTTCAATTGCGCCGGAAGGCGCGGCTTATGGCGGAAAAGGAGGGCAGAGGCAAGGCGCTGGCTCAGTGAGCCGGCGCGATCCCGTTCGGCTTGTCGTGCAGGCCGACCCGGTCGACCAGGGTCCGGCTGGCTTCGTTGACGCCCAGAACCTCGACCTCCGCCCCTTGCCCGCGATAGCGGAAGACGACCTTGTCGAGAGCGGAGACGCCGGTGCGGTCCCACAGATGGGCCTCAGTCATGTCGATCTCGACCCGTTTTGGATGGCCGTGATGCTCGAAGCTGGCGGCGAAGACGTCGGCCGAGGCGAAGAACAGCTGGCCGGTCACCCGGTAGCGCAGGACCTCCGGTGCCGCTTCGACCGGCTCGACCACGATGGTCTTGGCCACCTTGCGCATGAAGAAGATGGCCGACAGCACCACGCCCAGCACGACACCCTTGGACAGGTCGTGGGTGACCACCACCGTCACCGTGGTGGCGAGCATGACGATCGAGGACTGGAACGGGATGGACCGGATCTTCGTCACCGAGCTCCAGTCGAAGGTCCCGACCGAAACCATGATCATCACCGCGACCAGTGCCGCCATCGGGATGCGCGCCACCCAGTCCTGGAGCACCAGGATCAGGAACAGCAGGAACAGCCCGGCCCACAGGGTCGAAAGTCTGCCGCGCGCGCCGGACGTCACATTGATGATCGACTGGCCGATCATGGCACAGCCCGCCATCCCGCCGAACAGGGGCGACAGGACGTTGGCAATGCCCTGGCCACGCGTCTCGCGGTCCTTGTCCGACGGGGTGTCGGTGATGTCGTCCACCAGGTTGGCGGTCAGCAGGCTCTCCAGCAGGCCGACGAAGGCCAGGGTCGCCGAGACCGGGGCGATGATGGCGAAGGTCTCCCAGGTCAGCGGCACGGCCGGCATATGGAAGACCGGCAGCATGGTCGGCATCTGGCCCATGTCGCCGACCGTCCGGACCGGCGTGTCGGTCAGCAGGACGAAGACGGCGATGACGACGATGGCCACCAGCGGGGACGGGATGGCCTTCGTGATGCGCGGCAGGCCGTAGATGATGACCAGGGCGGCGGCGACCAGGGCCCAGGTCTGCCAGTTGGCACCGATCAGTTCGGGCATCTGGGCCAGGAAGATCAGAATGGCCAATGCGTTGACGAACCCGGTCATCACGCTCTTGGACACGAACCGGATGTAGCGGCCCAGCTTCAACAGGCCGATGCCGATCTGGAACACCCCGCACAGGATCGAGGCGGCGAACAGGTATTCGATGCCGTGGTCGCGAACCAGGGTGACCATCAACAGGGCCATCGCCCCGGTCGCCGCCGAGATCATGGCCGGACGCCCGCCGACGATGGAGATCGTCACGGCAATGACGAAGGAGGCATACAGCCCCACTGCCGGATCGACCCCGGCGATCAGGGAAAAGGCGATCGCCTCGGGGATCAGGGCCAGGGCCACGACCGTGCCGGCCAGCAGGTCACGCTTGGGATCGGCCAGCCATTGCTGGCGGTCGGAAGAATAGAGGGACATTCGGATCATCATCTGCCGCCGACCCGTATGACGGGTCCGGACGCGGCGGTTTCCCGACGGATAGGCGGACGGGAGAGCCATCCGACACCGTTTGCGGGCCGGATCCTTTGTGCGTCCCTTCCCTGCTCCAGACGCACGGCCGGTGCAACGGCTCGACGTTTCCGGACCGCACAATCCGTTTCAGCGTTCGGCTTCGGGATGGTCAGGATGAAAACCCCTGATACGGTCCCGACTCCTCTGTTCGACCAGCCTCCCCGCTGAAAGACGACACCATGCCTGCATCCACCCCCGTTGCCGACGATCGCCTGCGCGAGGAGGTTCGCCTGCTGGGCGGGTTGCTGGGCGAGGTCATTCGCGACGAGGGCGGTCAGGATCTGTACGACCGGATCGAGGCGGTGCGGCAGGCGTCGGTGGCCTATCACCGCGATCCGCAGTCGCACGGGGCGTCAAAGCTGGAGGCCCTGCTCAAGGACCTGTCGCTGGATCAGGCGGTGGGGCTGGCGCACGGGTTCGCCGTGTTTTCCCTGCTGGCCAATGTCGCCGAGGACCGGGCCGGAAAGCGACGCGCCCAGTCCCAAACCGCCGAGGGCGCGCGGCCCGATACGCTTGAGGGGGCGCTGGCCCGGCTGAAGGCGGCGGGTCAGACGCCGGAGGACGCCCGGGCCCTGCTGTCCGACGCCCTGATCTCGCCGGTGCTGACCGCCCACCCGTCGGAGGTGCGGCGCAAGTCGGTGCTGGACCGGATCGCCTCTGTGTCCGACCTGCTCGACGCCTGCGATCGCGACGACCTGTCCTGCGCGCCCGAGGTCATGACCCGGGGACTGCGCCGCCAGACAACCATCCTGTGGGCCACGCGGCTGGTGCGGATGAGTGGCCTGGTCGTGCAGGACGAGATCGACACGGTGGTCTCGTTTCTGGAGCGGATCTTCCTGCGGGTGGCCCCGGCCCAGCTGGCCGAGTGGCGGACGGCGCTGGACGCGCCGGACCTCGCCCCCTTCATCCGCATCGGGGCCTGGGTCGGGGGGGACCGGGACGGCAATCCCAATGTCGACGGCCAGACCCTGTCGGCGGCCATGGCGACGGCCGCGCGCGCCGTTCTGCGGTTCTATCTCGATGAGGTCCACGCGCTGGGGGCCGAGCTCAGCCTGTCGGGGACCCTGGCCACGGTAACCCCGGCCCTGAAGGCCCTGTCCAAGGCGTCGGATGACGACAGTCCTCACCGCACGGATGAACCCTATCGCCGGGCCCTGACCGAAATCTACGCTCGGCTGGCCGCGACCCACCTGCATCTGACCGGAATTGCGGCACCGCGTCCGGCCCGGTTCGAGGCCCCCGTCTATGACGGCCCCGAGGCCTTCCGTGCTGAGCTGGCCATCCTGCAGGACAGTCTGGTCGCCAGCCATGGCCAGGTCTTCGCCGACGACAGTCTGGCGCGGCTTATCACGGCGGTGGACATCTTCGGCTTCCACATGGCGACCCTGGACCTGCGCCAGAACTCGGACGTCCATGAGCGCGTCGTCGCAGACCTGTTCAAGGTCGCGGGGGTCGCGGCCGACTACGTCGCGCTGGACGAAGAGGGGCGTATCGCCCTGCTGTCGGCCGAACTGGCCTCTGGCCGTCTGCTGTTCAGCCCCTATGCGACCTATGCGGAAGAGACGCTGAAGGAGCGCGCCATCCTCCAGGCCGCCGCCCGGGCCCTGGCCGCCTACGGGCCCCAGGCGATCCGCACCCATATCGTGTCGAAGACGGATGCGGCCTCCGACCTGCTGGAGGTCTATCTGCTGCTCAAGGAGGTCGGGATCTACCGGCCCTCCGACCCCGGTGCCTGTCCGATCCAGGCCGCGCCCCTGTTCGAAACCATCGACGACCTTCGGGCCGCCAAACCGACGCTGGAACGGCTGCTGGCCGAGCCCTCGGCACGAGCGGTGGCGACCGCGCGCGGCGTCCAGGAGGTCATGATCGGCTACTCGGATTCCAACAAGGACGGTTCCTACCTGACATCGACCTGGGAACTGCACGAGGCCTCGCGGGCCCTGCTCGACGTCACCCGGGCGGCGGGGCTGAAGCTGCAGCTGTTCCACGGTCGGGGCGGGGCGGTCGGCCGGGGTGGCGGCTCCAGCTTCGCCGGCGTCATTTCCCAGCCGACGGGAACGGTCGCGGGTCGCATCCGCATCACCGAACAGGGCGAGGTCATCGCCAACAAATACGGCGAGCCCGACGTGGCCCGGCGCAACCTCGACGCCCTGACCGCCGGCGTCCTGATCGCCTCCCTGGCCCCGCCGCCGGATGACGCCCTGACCGCCCGCCACGGCAAGACGGCCTCGGCGCTCAGCCAGGCCTCGATGAACGCCTATCGCGCCCTGGTGTACGAGCATCCCGGCTTCGTCGACTATTTCCGCGCCGCCACCCCCATCGCCGAACTGGCCGAGCTGAAGATCGGCTCGCGCCCGGCCTCGCGCACGGCCTCCACCGCCATCGAGGACCTGCGCGCCATCCCCTGGGTGTTCAGCTGGTCGCAAAGCCGCGTCATGCTGCCGGGCTGGTTCGGGTTCGGCTCGGCCGTCGCCGGCGCCGACATGGCCGAGCTCCAGGCCATGGGCCGCGAATGGCCATTCTTCCGTACCCTGCTCCAGAACATGGAGATGATCATGGCCAAGTCGGACATGACCATCGCCCGGCGCTATGCCCGGCTGGTGCCGGACGCGAACATGGCCGCCACCATCTACGGAGAGATCAGGGCCGAGTGGGACCGGACCCGCGACGCCATCCTGACAATCACCGGCCAGTCCGACCTGCTGGGCGGCCAGCCCGAGCTGGACCGGCTGATCCGCCTGCGGATGCCCTATGTCGAGCCGCTGAACCACGTCCAGATCGAGCTGATCCGCCGTCGCCGCGCCGGCGACGACGACCCCCGCGTCCGCGAAGGCATCCTTCTGGCCGTCAACGGTATCGCGGCGGGGCTCAGGAACAGTGGCTGAGCCCCGTCGTCAGGCGACGTCGGACCGCGACGTCCGAGCTTTCACCAAGGTCATCATGGGCTGATGGGCCGTCGGATCCGACGGATTGCGGCATCAGTTCCAGACCGGCCCGCTGTGGCGAGACTCGCTGTCCGGAATGTCATGAAGCGGATGTCATGACCTCGATTTAAAGCTTTGCCATAGGTTTGCCGCCGGTTGGACAACGGGCGGCGATGTTCGGGTTCCAGGTTTCGATCGTCGCCGATCAGAGCGACGAACATCTCTCAGGAAACCGCACCATGACCCGCACGATCGCCGCCGTTCTCGCCGCCTGCACCCTCGCCGCCGCCGGTGCCGCCTCGGCCCAGGAAGCCCGTATCGCCTACGGCGACCTCGACCTGGCCACCACCGCCGGCGCCGCCACCTTCGACGCCCGCGTTCAGAAGGCCGCCCGCAGCTTCTGCCGCGAGTCGCGCGGCGCCACGACCCGCATTTCCGACCGCGCTGCCTGCGAGCGCGCCGTGCGCGAGGAAGCCATGTCGCAACTGCCCGAATACGCCCAGGTCCGCTATGCGGTCAGCCGCCTGCCGGTCACCGCTTGATCATGAGCTGATCAGGGGCCGTCAGTCGTAGGCGACCCCGGTCAGATACAGTCCGTCCGAAGGGGCGACGGGGCCGCATCGCGCGCGGTCCCGCGCCTCCAGGGCCTCGGTGACGTCCGACGCCGTCCAGCGACCGAGACCCACCTCGACCAGTGTTCCGGCCATCGACCGCACCTGGCGATGCAGGAACGATCGTGCCTCGAACACCAGATGCACCTCCTCGCCGACCTGCATGACGCGGGCGACATCCAGCGTCTTGACCGGCGACTTCGATTGGCAGGCCAGGTCGCGGAAGGTGGTAAAGTCGTGATGGCCGACCAGTCTCTGCGCGGCCTCATGCATAGCCTCGGCATCCAGCGGCTTTCGCACGTGCCAGACCTGACCCTGCAACAGGGCCGGGCGACCCGGCCGGTTCAGGATCCTGTACAGATAGCGCCGCCCGGTCGCCGAGAACCGCGCGTGCCAGTCGTCGGAGACGGCGACGCAATCCAGCACCGACACCGCCTCCCGGACCATATGGGCGTTCAGGGCGTTCATCACCGTGGCGGCCGGCCAGTCGCGCTCCAGATCGACATGAACCACCTGACCCGTCGCGTGGACGCCGGAATCGGTGCGCCCGGCGGCGGCGATCCGCACATCCTGGCCACAGAATCCCTGGATCGCCGTCTCGAGCGCGCCCTGCACGGTCGGCTGACCCGCCTGGGCCTGGAAGCCGTTGTAGGGACCGCCGTCGTATTCGATCGTCAGGCGATAACGAGGCATCAGCCGAGCATCGATCCGGCGGTGATAGCGAAGCCCTTAAGGAACTCGGAGGCGTCCTGGGCGGCCCGGCCCTCGCGCTGGACGCGCATCAGGCGGACGGCTCCTTCGGCACAGGCGACCAGCAGATCGTCATCCAGAACCTCGCCCGGATCACCGCTGGCGTCCGCCTCAAAACGCGAGATCAGGACCTTCATCCGCGTGCCGTCGGGCGCCTCGCACCATGCGCCGGGAAACGGCGACAGGCCACGAATATGGGCGTCTACGTCAGCGGCATAGAGGGTCCAGTCAATACGCGCCTCGGCGGGGGTGATCTTGCGGGCATAGGTGGGTTCGCCGACCTGAGGCGTCTCGGTCACCCCGCCACGTTCGATCGCGGCGAGCGCCCGGGTCCACAGGGTCGCGCCGATCACCGACATCCGTTCCGACAAACTGGCGGCGGTGTCGTCGGCCGTGATCGGCAGGACTTCCGACAGCAGGATCGCGCCCTCGTCCAGCCCTTCCGACATCCGCATGATCTGGACCCCGGTCTGGCGATCTCCGGCCATGATGGCGCGCTGGATCGGCGCGGCACCCCGCCAGCGCGGCAGAAGCGAACCATGCAGGTTGAAGCAGCCGAGGCGCGGTGCCTCCAGCACCTCGGGCTTCAGGATCTGGCCATAGGCGACGACGCAGGCGGCGTCGAGATCCAGCGACTGGAAGTCGGCGATGGCCTCCGGCGATTTCATCGAGGCGGGCGTGAAGACCGGCAGGCCCATGGCCTCGGCAAAGGCCTGCACCGGCGACGGCGTCAGCTTCTGGCCCCGACCTTTCGGCTTCGGCGGCTGGGAATAGACGGCCACGATCTCGTGCCCACTGGCGATCAGCTCGGCCAGCGACGGCACGGCGAAGTCGGGAGTTCCCATGAAGGCGAGGCGCATGAACTTCTCGATGCCAACGACGGGGGCAATCCGCGCTCAAGTAGTGAGCGACCGCGTCGCGAACGTAGCGCGTCGCGAAGCGACTTAAATTAAGACGGATCGTACCAGCGGGTGCGAACCCCACCGCCCTCGTCCCACTCGCCACCGGCATCCAGGGCGTCATCGAAGTCGAGCAGCCGGTCCAGCAGGACGCCTGCGATGATGCCGAGCGCCGCGACGCCGACCAGGGTCGCCACGCTGCCGATGCCGACCTTCTGCGAGGTCGTCAGGCGCCGCCGGCCGGCCGCGTCGATGATGACGGATTTGCCTCGGGCCATCATGCGTCCTCGAGCGCGCGCGAGCGCATGTATTTCTTGACCTTGGCCACCGCCCGGTCGCGCTTCAGCCGCGACAGATGGTCGATGAAAAGGACGCCTTCCAGATGGTCGAGTTCGTGCTGGAAACAGACAGCGTACAGGCCGTCGATCTCTTCCTCGATCGGGGTGTTGTTGCGGTCCAGATAGCCGATGCGGATACGGGCCGGGCGTTCGACCGTGTCGAAATACTCCGGCAGCGACAGGCAGCCCTCCTCGTACTGGAACATCTCGTCGGACGCCCACAGCACCTGGGGGTTGGCGAAGAAGCGGGGATTGGCGGTGCGGTTGGGCTCGGCGTCCTCGCCGCCCTCATCGACGACCGGAGTATCGGTGGTCGGCTCGCCGTCGTGCAGATCCATGACCACGACCCGGCGCAGATCGCCGATCTGGGCGGCGGCCAGACCGATGCCGGGCGCGGCGTACATGGTCTCCAGCATGTCGTCCATCAGGGCGCGGACGTCATCGTCGACGGCCTCGACCGGCCGGGAGACCTGCTTGAGCACGGCTAGGTCGGCAGGGTTGTCGATGGTGAGAATGCGGCGAACGGACATGGTCTTCAGGTAGGCGCGGAGGGGCTCCGGGTCAAGATTTGCGGGGTTCCCGGCGCGTCAGCCGGCCTCGCGGACCCAGTCGAACGTCAGGTCCTCGCGAAAGGCGAAGCGGCGCAGATGCTCGGCCACGACGCCTTCCAGCCGCTCCGCCGTCTGGGCGTCGGACCCGTCGATGACGATATGAAGCGCCTTTGCATCCGCCATCAGGATGCAGGGCCCCCCGGGCAACGGAATGTCGGCACGCTCGGCCGTATAGGTCAGGTCCGGAAAGCGATGGCTCCAGTGCTTGGACAACTGGGTCAGGTATTTCGAGCCATTCGGGGTCGCGACGGTCGTGGTCGATCGGGTCATGAGTAAGGTCTCCGCAGCCGGTCCTGATGTCGTGCAGATCGGGACTTAGTTGCGAGGCATTCGCAAATCAAGTCGGCGTAGTGGCTTTCAGTGCTGTTCGGGCAACGGCCGGGGCTTGCGGTCCTCGTCGATGGCCACATAGGTGAAGACGCCCTCGGTCACCCGGCTGACGGTGTGGGAGGCGCGGGGCCGTTTCCAGGCCTCCACGTGAACCCGGATCGAGGTGCGGCCGACCTTGATGATCCGGGCGTAGATCGAAACCTCGTCGCCGACCGAGACCGGTTGGTGGAACACCATGGCGTCCACGGCGATGGTGGCACAGCGACCGCGCGCCAGGTCGAAGGCGGGGGTGGACCCGGCCAGATCCATCTGGGCCAGCAGCCAGCCGCCGAAGATGTCGCCTTCCGGATTGGTGTCGGCGGGCATGGCGATGACCCGCACCACGGGCTGGTGGTCGGGGGCGGTCAGGGGCGTTTCGGGTTGGTCCGTATCGGTCATCCAACCGGTCTAGCGCGGTCGGCGCATCAGACAAGCGGAAGTCTGAAGGCCCCGACCGATCAACGCCCGCCGCTGGTCAGGCGCGAGGCCCCGCCGTTGATCTTGCAGATATTGTCGGTCTCGGGTCGCCCGGTCTGGGCACCGGAGGTCTGCAGGATGCCGCCGCGCGCCTGACAGTCGGCGGCCAGGCGTTCAGTGGCGGCTCCATAGCTTTCCATCGGCGCGCCGGCGGAGGCGCAGGCACCCAGGGCGACGACGAGGGGCGCGAGGACGGCGAAGGCGGCGAGGATCAGGGGGCGAGTCATGGGTCCAGCTCCTGTGGGACGCGACATCAACGACCCGACCTTCCGCCCTGTTCCTCCACCGATCAAGCGCTCTGTCAGGCCGCTGCCGCCGCGTCGTCGAGCGCCCGGGCACGCGTTGCCGCCTCCCGGCCCATGATCCGGGCGGCATAGGCGGCGAAGGCTGGGCGCTCGGGGATCGACTTGAACATCAGGCCCCAGCCGATCTGGCTACCGACATAGACGTCGGCCGCGCTGAACCGGTCGCCCAGGATATAGGGGCCCGCGCTCACGGCGGTCTCCAGCGCGTCGATGGTCGCCTCGTACGAGCCGTATCCGACCATGCCCGCCTTGTCGGCCGGAGCCAGCAGGCCCAGGGACTTGGCCGTGACCACCGTCTCGACCGGCCCGGCCGCAAAGAACATCCAGCGCAGATAGGTCCCGCGCGCCGGATCGTCGAACGCCGGGGCCAGCCCGGCCTCCGGAAAAGCATCGGCCAGATAGGCGCAGATCGCCGCGCATTCCGTGATGGTCACCCCACGGTGGGTCAGGGCCGGCACCTTGCCCATCGGATTGACGGCCAGATAGTCGGGATTCTTCATCGCGGCATAGTCGATGACCTCGGTGCGATAGGGTTGCCCCACCTCTTCCAGCATCCAGCGGGCGATGCGACCGCGCGACTGGGGGTTGGTGTAGAGCACGATCTCGTCGGTCATGGCGGGTTCCTCCATCATTTCAAAGACAGTGTTTCACATGGAACAAAAAGGCAACATTAAAGTCGAGACGTTCTGTCCGAAAGGCGACACAACCTTGAAACAAGGCGGTTTTTCTTCGTCCCCTCGCATATCGCTCCGCTTGCGCCTATCTATCGGGCATGACTTTTCGCCCCACGACAATCGAACGTGCCTATGAACTCGCCAAGAGCGGATCCTGCCGCACGGTCGGCGACATCAAGGTCAAGCTCCAGCAGGAGGGCCACGAGCGGGTCCAGGACCGGCTGTACGGCGGCTCCCTGACCTCGGCCCTGCGCAAGCTCTGCGTCGCCCACTATGTCGCGCCCGAGGGCGAGGACGAACCGGCCAGGGTGGTCGAAGAGGACGAAGAGGAGGACGCCTGAATCGGTACGCGAATCATCGACCTTGTTTCCGCCCCGGTTTGCGGGCATAAGCCGCTCGTCGATCTCTCTGCGTCACGCCCCTCTCTCTTTGCGAACGCACCGAGTTTCTGGCCGATCCCATTCAGACCCGACAGGCCGCGCGCGCTCTTGCACGTGGCTAATTGCTAGCGGAGGTCCTTAAAATGGCTACCGGCACTGTCAAATGGTACAACTCCACCAAGGGCTACGGCTTCATCGAGCCCTCGGACGGCGGCAAGGACGTGTTCGTTCACGTTTCGGCCGTTGAAACGTCCGACCTGAACACCCTCAACGAAGGTCAGAAGATCTCCTACGAGGTCGAACGCGACCGTCGCACCGGCAAGGAATCTGCCGGTCAGCTG
>NZ_JBIIAY010000209.1:0-2788 GCF_044239655.1 Brevundimonas sp. | reverse complement strand
TGGTTTTAGCGACTCCACCTTTCATGTTGACCATCGCGACGGTTTCCACAGACAGGGCCCCATTCCACCGACGGCGAACTGCCGAACGTAGGTTTCTGTAGAGCAGAGAATCTCGGGCTTATCCACACCTGGCGTTCGTCAGATCGAAGTGAGCTGCCTAGCCCGACGCGTGTGATTGCCCGGCCCGAAGGACATCGGACGTGCATCGGGTAGACCATACGAACGCCATACGAAACTCGCAGGCCATAACTTCCTACGTCGTTGTTATTATGAAAGTTATAGGCCGTGGGTAGGTTGCCCTACATCACCCACCATCGTCTTTCTCGACTGGCCAAAGGCAATAATCCCGGGGACGCCGGTGACGATTATTACGTCCAGCCGCCGTCGACGACATACTGCTGGTTCGTGATGGCCGAGGCCTCCGAGGACGTGAGAAACACCACGACGCGTGCGATGTCTTCGGGGACCAGCCGGCGCTTCAGACATTGCCGCTCGTAGAGTTCCCGCTCGGAGTCCGGCGTCACCCATTTCTCGAGCTGGCGCTCGGTCATGATCCAGCCCGGTGCCAGGGCGTTGACCCGCACGCCGTGCTGGCCAAAGTCCCGGGCCAGCGATCGCGTCAGCCCCAGCACTGCGGACTTGGACGCCGTATAGGCCGCCATGCCGCCCTGACCGATCATCCAGGAGGTCGAGCCCAGGTTGAGAATCGATCCGCGTCCGTTGGCGACCATGTCCGGCAGTACGGCCTGGGCCGCGAAGAACTGGTGCTTCAGATTGACCGCGATCCGACCGTCCCAATAGGCCTCGGTGACCTCAAGGGTCGCATGCCGTTCGTCATGGGCGGCGTTGTTGATCAGGGCCTCGATCGGCCCTAAGCGGCTGCGCACGGCCTCGATCGTCGCCTTCAGCGCGGGGATATCGGTCAGGTCGCAATGGAAGAAGGCCGCATGGCCCTGCCCGCTTTCGTTGATCTCTGCCTCCAGGGCTGATCCTCGGGCCTGATCGATGTCGATGAAGGCGACGCGGGAGCCCTGGCGTGCGAAGGCCCGCACGATGGCTTCGCCGATCCCTGCGGCTCCGCCGGTGACGATGACCGTCTGGCCCGCCAGATCCGGATAGACTGCGCCCATGACCACTCTCTTTCGCTCGCTTCGCTTCTGGCGTGTTCAGCTTTTGGCCTGGAGCCAGCCGTTGACGTCCAGCCAGCGCATGAAGACGTCGAACCAGCCCAGGCTGGTGCGGCCTTCGTTGCCCAGGCCGAAACCGTGGCCGCCGTTCTGATAGAGGTGCAGCTCGACCGGCTTGCCGGCCCGGTGCCAGGACTCGACCAGGCCGATGCCGCGGTTGCCGAACAGCGGATCGTCGATCGCCAGAGCCACGAACATGGGCGGCGCGTCGGCGGGCACCTCGACCGCGTCCATGGACCCGTAGATCGGTGCGATGAACACCGGCCTGGCCGCTCCGCCCGCCAGGGTCGTGGCCATGGTCGTGCCGGCGCCGGCCGAGAATCCGACCATGCCGATGCGCTCGGGGTCGACGCCCCATTCCCCGGCGCGGGCGCGGATCATGGCGAAGGCGGCCTCGGCGTCGGCGACCGGATTGGCGAAGGGCCCGCCGGGCCGGGACGACATGGCATCGACCGTCGGGCGTGGCGGCCGGCGTTCGCCCTCGGCGAACATGCCGTTCATGTTCCGCTCGAACTCGGCCAGATCGGTGGGCGTGGGCTGCAGTCGGTATTTCAGGACGAAGGCGGCGATGCCCCGGTCGGCCAGGGCCTGGGCGACTTCCCAGCCCTCGTTGTTCATCGACAGCCAGCGCAGGCCGCCGCCGGGCGCCACGACCACGGCGGCGCCGTTCGCCTTGCCGGGCGCCGGCAGGACCGGGGTCAGGGTGGCGACCGTGACGTTGCGCGTGAAGATGTCGCCCCACTGGTTGAACCAGGTTTCGGGTGAGGACTGTCCATCGACCCCGCCGGTGTTCAGAGGAATGGCGTTGGGCTCGGCCGGAGCCTCGGCGGGGGTGACGGGCGAGGTCTGGGCCAGGGCGGGCGCGGCCGACAGGCCGAGAGCCGCCAGCAGTAGAGCCAAGGCCGCGATGGGACGAAGTTTCACTTGGCGTCTCCTGTTGAGAGTGTTGATCGGGTGCCGGTGCGCGCTGGAGACCGTGACCGGATCAGGCGCTGACGTCGGACGCCGGCAGGGCGTGGGTCGGGCGTGACCCCCACAGGGCGTAGAACAGGATGTACAGTTCGCAGACCATGGTCAGCAGGAAGGACAGTTGCAGGCCGTACCGGTCGGCCAGCCAGCCCTGCACCACGACCAGGGCCCCGCCGGCGATGGCCATGATCAGCAGACCGGACCCCTCCTCGGTCAACGGCCCCAGACCCTTGATGCCCAGGGTGAAGATGGTCGGGAACATGATCGAGTGGAACAGGCCCACCGAGATCAGCGCCCACATCGCCAGGGGTCCGCTGGCAAAGGTCGCAACCCCCATGACCACGAAGGCACCGACGGCGAAGACGGCCAGGACCTTGTCGGCCGGGAAACGGTGCGTCAGCCAGCTGCCGAAGAACCGACCCACCATCATCCCGCCCCACAGGATGGCCAGATAGCGTGAGGCCTGCTCCTGGCTAATGGCGGCGATGTCCGGCTGGGACACGAAGTTGATGAACAGGTTGGCCACGCCGATCTCGGCGATCAGATAGATGAAGATGGCCGGCACGCCCCAGACCAGGTTGCGGTGCTTCCACAGGGACAGGCCCTTGCGATCCGCGGCGCTGGCGCGGCGA
>NZ_JBIIAY010000251.1:0-10879 GCF_044239655.1 Brevundimonas sp. | reverse complement strand
GTTCAGATTTTTTAGCTTCTAAAATTTCATTTCTTTTCTTAGCAAAAAGTGAAACTAAATCGCTGTGTTCTTGAAAAGTAACCTTGTTTTTTCTCCAATACTCTTCCAAATCTTCCACTGACTTGATATGGGTAAACTCTGCGTAAATGGCAGTTTTGATATCATCAACAGACTCAAAAGCCTCTGAATAGCTACCAACTTCAAAACTGATTGCGTCTTTTCGATTAAGGTTTTTACCAAAAATAGTACCTAGCTTTTCCGCTGCATCCTTGATTGCATACGACTCAGCAGCGGGCAATGCTTTCATTATTGCGTCAGACTTGATCTTTGAAAGATCGGCAGCACTTGCGCCTTTATCAGTTTGAACCGCAACAGCGCCTAATCCATCTTGAAAAAGCCATTCGCCCGTGATAGGGTTTTTGTAATGCAGTCGAATATGAACTGAAACACTTTGGAAAAGTGCTGAATAACTTACTACTTCAACTTTCCATTCTTGGAAAATACGGGTTAGCATAAATTCAACCTTGTCAATGGGTAGGTATTTTACCCCGGCTGCCATTGGGTGATCCTTTACCCATTTTTGAGGAACTGGTTGATTTAGCAAGATATTTAAAGCATCACTTTTGAAAGCCTGATCAGGCGCAAGGTGAAGCTCTTTGAGAGTGGGTAGGTTTGACATGGTTTGAGTTTTTCAGATGTGATTAAATCAATTCAGCTAAAATCTGGTTGCTAATTTCCGGCTGTTGTGCGGCCAAGCTTAATGCAATGGCTTCGGCTTCTTCGCCGGAAAGTTCTTTCAATACCTCGTATAGGGGGTAGTACTGCATGCGATAACTTCCATTGTCGGCGCGCACTGTTGCGGAAAATGCTGGATGTTCGTAACCTATGCGGCTCTTATCCATGTCTTCCGGTTGCGGGATAATTCCCAACTCGATGCCAGACACAACTGCGTCGTAGTTGGTAAACAAGAAAGAAAACATATTTGGTTCAGGGCGCTCACTGTCAACCTGAATAATTGCGCCAGAGTTAGCGCCGTCTTGGAAACGATAGTCGTAAATTTTCATAGTCGTTTGCGTTTTAATTATGATGCAATTTACGCCGACTATTTTTACCAAAACATACCCAAAACATGGTATTTTAAAAGGCCGTTTCATCATCCTGCTCCGCCGCGTCCATTCCTTTTGGCAACTTATCGAAATACTCGAATAGTTCCTTTTCATACGGCGCATTCAACCTGCCTAATAGTGCGGCGATATGAATAAGCGTGTGCGCTTCATAATACCCCGGTTTGTCGTTTGGGTAAAATACCCAAAACCCGGATTCTTCGCATACGGCTTGGCCTATGCAGACATTGTTCCCCCAGATGTCCAAGAACGCAGGGGACGAGGTGGGGGTTGTGGTTAGGCTCATTTCACAAAAATTAAAAGGATTAGGATTAAACAAAAGCGGCCAGGATCTCACCCGGCCGCGAATTTTAACCCATTAATTACCCAAACAAAAAAAATAAGAAAAATGCGCTTACTCGACGGGTGGCGCTCCCCGTTTTATTTTCCGCGCGCAATATGGATGATGTCACCCAGCTCGGGATTAGTTAAAGTAAGCTCATGTTCGTTGGCCATGTGGTCGAACAATTCGGAGTAGGGGTAGTCTTTTTCGCAATCAATCCTGCGCATTTCCTTTATGAACTCATCCTTTGTGAAGACTCCTAGTTCATAATTTTGAATGGATTGGTACAACTCAACGCCTTTGTGGAAGGACAGTTTTACGTCATCCGGTAGGCTGTTTTTATCGAGTTTAGTTGGGGCTGGATTCAAAATCCTTTCCAGTTTTTCAGCAATCTCGTCGGCGATTTCGTGGCAAAACCCGGCGTGGGTAAAGTGACCGTTATTAATAACTCCGCCAAATTTTATAAATTCTCCGTTGTGCGTTCCAGCGTGTACGGTTTCCTTTTCTAAATACTCCGCAATGATTTTTACAATTTTATCTTTCATAGTTTTGAGTTTTTCAGGTTAAAAATTGCCAGCCTTTTATACCCATTTGGCTCGACTTGAATAAGCCCATATTGAGCTGCAAATCTTTCCAAAATCGTATGTTCGCGAGATGAAAAAATGGGATCTTTCAAAATCACGTTAAAATAATTACCGTGATAGCTTTTTTGCACTCCGGTAAAATAGTCGCAAAGTTGCAGCTCTAGCCCAGTGTGATGTTTGATTAGTTGCAAAGTTTCATTTATCATTTGCTTGGTTTAAAATGGTTTACAATTTAGTTCTTCCAGCCTCTCCGCAGCCCCGGCACACGCCGCAACCAGGATTTCCGGTGCATCCCAAAGCAGCACAAATACAGCGCCGCCATTTGAGTAGATGCGCCATTGGCTGTCGACGTGGCGCAGGGTGGGGGTTGTCCAGCCTTCCATTAAGGTTTGATTTTAAATTCTTCAAAATCCCAATATGGCTGATCTAACTTGCCTACATATTTGGCTACAAGGTCATTTTTTTCAACATAATTTAATTTTTCCCAATCTTCGAGGGCCTTTACGCCTAATTGATGCAGGGAAACATTCACCAGCCGATCTTCAACATGAGACGGCACAAGTTTTACTTGAATTTTTACACTTTTCATATCGTTTTGATTTTCAACAAAGGTCGACATTTAAAATTTACCAAAAAATACCACAAACATGGTATTTTCAAAACGGTAGATCCCCTTCAAAATTCCTATTGTCTGCTTGGCTGTATCAACTTATCCCAAATAGCCCGTTTCCGCTGGATGATGCGCGCACGGGATTCAACACTGATTTCAAACTGTGCGCCCTGTAAAATCTCACCAATCCGACCAGCGCGGCGGGTAGTCTCGTTCTGTGCTTTCAATTCATTGGTAGCTTCTTGCTTCGCCTGTTCAACCCGTTTCATTTTTTCACCTTTCTCCCATGTCAATATATTTTCGCTAATCGCCCAATCAAACCACTCCCCAGGGACATCCTTCCAGCTTTTCAACTCTCCATACTCACCACGCAGAAACGCGGCCTTATCGACTTCAAGCGCCTCAATCCAGGCCATTTTTTGTACCAGCCTTTCCTGTTCTCTCCGGGATTCATCTTCTGCGTTCACAATCGCCGCTACAACCCCCTTGCGCCATTCTAAGTACTCATTCAGGATTGCAAACATGATCGAAATACTAAACTTGCCACCGTAAAAAATCCGGTTGTCGCTTTCGCCTAATTTGCCAGTCATTTGCATCTTGACAGCGGCGGCGCATTCCATCGGGTTAAGGTTGGGATAGGCTTCTTTGAAGTCCTGTGCAAACTGGTTGATTACAAAATCCTCCGGTTGCACAACATAGGCAGCAATTGAAATGATCGCTTTTGCTACTTCAAGCCGCGCGGTTTCGTTTTCCATCAAGCGGACGGGGTTTTGCCGTACCTGGGCAATCCAAGACACTTGTTTCGGGTCTACGTCGGGGACTGCGGGTAGCTGTGAGGTGTGTGGTTGAATTTGTGTATTGTTTTCCATTGTTTTTGTCTTTTTTTGATCTTATAATCCCTGCCGCTTACCCCATTCAACCCACTTTTCAGCTTCGGTTTTTGGGCGGTTGTTCAATGTGGTAATCCATTTATTGAATTCCGCTTCAATCCCAATGGGGTCAAACCTTCCGTGCAAGTATGCCTCTTTCGGGTTGGCTTTGAGGTAATCCTTTGCCATATCCAGAAAGTCGCACCAGGGTTGCACGTCGTTCAAAGGGACAATGCCCTTTGTAATCGTTCGTTCTCGCAGCACGGCAAACAGGGTCTTTAGTGAGCGCAAGTATTTTTTGTGAAAGACTGGTTTCTCTCCCCGATTCAAATCAGCAAACCGATTTTCATATTCCAACCACATCAAAGTGATAGGGGCGGGGTCGGCTACCTTTTCTTTTTTCGCGGAACTTTTTTCTTTTGGCTCTTTTTGTTCGATGTCGAAGTATTCCGGCACGTGGTGAATTTCAACCATCATTTCGTCTACTTCATCAATCAGGGTGACGGTCGAAAATTCTTTTTCGACATTGTTTACTTCATTAGTATTTACTTCACTTAGTATTTCCTCCTGATAGTACTTACTTGTTACGGCTTTCCCGTTTACGGAAGTTCCGTCTACGGATAAACCGTTTACGGCTTTCCCGTTTACGGGTTTATCGGTTACGGTATAATCGTAGCCTTTGAATTGGGCTTTTTCATTCTTGATCTTCACCCGTGAAATGTACCCGGCTGTCATCAATTCCTTAATGATTCCAGCCGTACCGTCACGGCCATTTTTGGAACGATTGGAAAGATCGGCAACATTTATTTGCCAATTGTCGGGAAGGTGTAGCAGGTAAACTAGCATTCCCTTTGCAGCCCAGGAAAGGTCTTTGTTTTGGATCACGTCGTTATTTACGACCGTAAAGTTATCGGTGCGCTTTTGGCGGGTTATCTTGCTCATTGCATGGCGGGTTTTACGGTTCCACAATTGATACAAGCAAGATCACCAGTAGGTGCGCCGTGATCGTCCATATCTCTTTCTAGTACAAAATCACATCCACCTGTGCATGTGTCAAATTGCACCTCCCAGCAACGAAAGCAAGTTTTGTATCTTAAAAACTCGACTCCGATTTGCCCGGCCTCATCGTCACCATTTTTGTATTTTGGAACTCTGGCTTCTAGTAGCTCGTACTTTTCGCCTTTCTTGATGCCTTCATTGCATCCCTCGCATTCGTGGTCTTTGCGAGCCTTGACAAGTCTCTGTTTCATATCTCGCAGTTTAAATTTTGACAATAAAAAAGGCCACCTGGAGAGAGTTCAGGCAGCCTTAGACTGTTAAGTATAATCCCATGAAAATACTTTGCGAAATATGTGCTTTGCTCTCTCCTTCAAGGCACATACATTATCACAAATATACAAAATAAAATCAAAAAATCAATTCTTTCCCGGCCTACATCGGGGTAAATCCATTGACTTAATTCTCTGGCAATTACCCCTTTGTGGCCTGATTTGTGGACTTGACTGGATTCGAACCAGCTCTTTTCAGCCGAACCATCTGTGCTATACCATTTACACCACAAGCCCAAATTTATCTTAAACAGCCTTTGCTGCTTCATTCAAAAAAACCCAGCACTGAGCCGGGGGTGGTTGATTAGATTCCATTTCCACAAATCAGAGCCGTAAACCACGTCCTGTAAACGCAGGCTATAATTAGATGATCTGTAAATCAACTTGTAGTTACAAATCTACAACCTATTTTCCAAACCCGCAAACTTTTCCCGATAAAACTATAAGAAATATAAAAATAGTTTGTATCTTTAAATCGCAGAGTTTACAGTTACTAATGTCGCCGGGTTGTGCGCCCGGTTTTTAAAACCAAAAACGATGAAAAATTTAGAAGATCTTTCGATTATTCAAAAGATGCAGATTGTCACAACTGCCATAAATTACATGAGCGGCAACTTACAAGATGCTGCAAATGTAGTTGAATCACATACTGTGGACAGGCTTGAGCGGGCGAAGTTGCTTGAATCAACTCTTACGCAGCTTTGCCGCGTTGCTGAGGATTTGGGCAATATGTTGAATGACATTGAGTTCATGGCAGACATTGACGAAAAGATCACTGAGGTTGCTTTTGAAATCGTAAACGAAGTATTGTAATGGATGTTAAAGAGTTGATCAAAAGGCTATCGGAAGACATAGAGCGCGAAAGCTCCTTCATTAAAAAGAATGGGGGGGATAAAGGCGCGATCTCTTGGAGAGACGAGGACGGCGTTTTAGTCTCTGTTTTAGAGGCTGAATTTATTTTATCTTTACTAAAAGCGTTTCAGGATGGCAAACAATGACTTGATTAAGAAAAAAAGTATAGCCTTGACTGAGGCAACCCATACGCGTTTGATGGAGATTGTGGGATTCCTGCAAGCAAAGCGGGGAGTAAATACTACGGCAAACCAGGCGATTGAAGCGCTGCTGCATAAGTGGGAGGCAAACCAAGCAATTGAAAAACTGGAAGAACAACAACCTGGCGTTCTTGAGCAAATCTTTCAAAAAACGGAGCAATGATAGGATTCCTATTTTTTACCTTTGCAGCAGTTCAATCTTTTTGGCTGCATCGTCTTTGGGTTGCTTCGGATAATCACGCTGCCCGAATTGCTACGCTTGAGCAGTCCAAGCCGAAAGCGGTAGTGCAAGCTCCGCAGCCAACGAAACCAGAAAAGCAAAGCTTTGAAAAGCCTGTTATTCCAGGCGCAAAAGACGTGAAGCCGATGTTTATCGGGGATGGCTGTTTGCAGTTTGATGAAGAGAATCAGGTGGCAGAATGGGTATGAAGTCAATGAACTTTTCCAGTAAAATTCTTTCTGGGCAATATTCGCAAGTGTCGGATTGCTTAGGGTTTGATTTTATCACTTTTCCGCGTAAATTTGCGGTAAATGTATAGCCAAATCAATTACACCGAATACCATTTTTAGGGTATTTTTTAACCCGTTTTTATTTTATAACTTACATGAAAATCAAACGATTATGAAAAATGTAAGTAATTTTAGATTCAAGGAATCCGAATTGGGTGTTTTTGCAACATCTGAAAGTGATCAGGTTTTTGCCAATTTCAGTAAAGGTTGCCGGGTAATTGGGTTGACAAATGGTAAGTTTTCCCTTATTGATATTATCCGATCTTGTTTATCCAAAGTAGGGAAAGCTCACGTTTGTGTAGCCACTTGGAGCGCGGGCATTAAGGATGCGCACCAAGTAAAGTGGATGGTGGATAGCGGGTTAATCCAATCTTTTACTATCGTCACTGATCACAGCTACAAAACTCGCCAAAAGCAGTACGCCGCAAGCCTTGAGGATATTTTTGGAAAGGAAAACATCCGCACAAGTGAGCTTCACGGAAAGTTCACTTTGATCTGGAATGATGAGTATAAGGTATGTATTCGCCATTCAATGAACTTGAACGCCAACAAAACAGTGGAACATTTTGAACTAGATGAAGGCGATGAAGTGTTTAATTTCTTTATGTCTTTCGTTGAACATACATTTGGGGTAATGCCGAAAGGCTTCACTGGGGATAACTTTACTGTATCTAAGGCGATGGATAAATTTTTCGGGCAACAACCCGTCAAACAAAAAGCATGGAGCGAACTTTAAGCGAAAAAGAAATAGAGGCCATTACAAATTTTGGGGCATTCGGTTATGATGCTTCACGGATGGCCTCTATTTTGGGTTGGAGGGAAGATGAGGTGGTAAAACTCTTGTCTTCCCCTTCTGAGTTTGCGAAACTGGTGCAAAAAGGTAAAGACATGGCGGGCTATGCCATAGATCAAAAATTGTGGTCTATGGCTTTGAGTGGCGATATGAAAGCACTGGAGAAATTTGAGCAGCGCAAGCAAGCTCGTTCCATGAAGAAAAAAGTATGATAGAGTACTCAAACATAGGCGACTTAACCGAAAAGCAGCGCATTTTCTGCGAGATGTATTGCCGTGTCTGGGACGCAACAAAGGCAGCTAAGGAAGCTGGGTATAGTGAAAAAACAGCGTATTCAATTGGTAGTGAAAACCTGAGAAAACCTGAATGCGCAAAATACATTCAATTCATCAAAGATAATGCCTTAGAGTTCGCTGGTGTATCGATGCTTCGGAACATGCAAGAGCTTGCTAAAATAGCCTACGGCTCTGGTGCTGACATACGTAGAACATGGGAAAGTCTAGAAGACTGGTGTGACCTACCGGATGATGTAAAGTCCACCATTTCAGAAGTGACTACATCCACACGTGTGATAAAATCCATTGGGGGTGATGAAGAAAGCGGAGCGAGCATAGTTCAGGCTATCGAAACCGTGAAGGTAAAGCAATATGACAAACTCAAGGCGCTGGAGATACTCAATAAAATGGGTGGGTTTAATGCTCCTGAAAAGATTGAGATGAATAACGTTGAAATATCTTTCGATGACAGTAGCAACGAGGAATAGTAGCCGAATAAAAATCACAATCAAGCCGCCAAAGCTTGCAGACTATCAAAAGGCTTTCCTGAATTGCCCGCAACGCTTTTCGGTTGTCGAGGCTTCCACAAAGACGGGCAAAACATTCTCACATATTTACTGGCTTTTCCGGTTGGCGCACGGCCTTGATCCGGTGTGGTATACGGACGGAGTTAAACCAGGGTGGAATATGTGGTGGGTTGCCCCGGTGTACTCACAGGCTAAAATCGCCTTTGCCCGCATGAAACGCCACATCCTTAATGCGCCGGGCTATAAATTCAATAACTCCGATCTTGCTATCACAACCCCAAAAGGTACAATTATATCTTTCAAGTCTGCCGATACGCCGGATAACCTATACGGGGAAGATGTGTACGGCGTGGTCTTCGACGAGTTCACCCGCGCCAAACAAGCCGCGTGGTTTGCCCTCCGTTCTACCGTCACGTTCACCAAAGCCCCGGTTAAATTCATTGGCAACTACACAGGACAAAGCAATTGGGGGCACAAGCTCACCAACAAAGCCAAAACCGACCCAACCGAATACGCAGCCTTCCGAGTCACAGCCTACGACGCGGTACGGGCTGGCATCCTAGATGAAAAGGAAATCGAACAAGCAAGGCAAGATTTGCCATTATCAGTTTTCACGGCGTTGTACCTGGCGGAGGGGGTTAGCGACGATTCGATACTGTTTCCAGAAAAAGCACTGGAAGATATATTCACCAATTCCTTTGTGCAGGAAACCGGACAAAAGTACATTACCGCAGACATTGCCCTACATGGCTCTGACCGCTTTGTTATTCGTGTTTGGCATGGGTGGGTAGTCGTTGCAACGTACGCAATCGACAAATGCGACGCTGACGAAGTGGAAAAGCTACTAAGGGAAAAGGCATTGCAATACGGTGTACCGCAAAGAAACATCGCCTATGATGCGGACGGGGTGGGGGCATTCCTTCGTGGGTATCTCAAGACGGCTCAACCATTCAACAACGGGTCGACTCCGATTCAGGACGGGAAGCATAAGATCAACTACCTGCACTTGAAAGCCCAATGTTTCTACATGCTGGCAAAGAAGATCAGCGAGAACGGGATTTACATTAAGTCAGGCGAATACAAAGAACAAACCGTTTTGGAACTGGAAAACATCCGAAAGCACCACACAGAAAAGGACGGGAAGATAACGACAACGCCAAAAGAAGCGGTTAAGCAGATTCTTGGGTTTTCGCCTGACTTGGCAGAAAGTTTAATGATGCGCATGGCCTTTGAGTTGCCGGTCAAGAAGTTTGCCAAAATGATGTAATTTCCGTAACTTGCATTTAAATTCAACAACATGGCGCAAGTCAACCCGTACAATATCTTAAGTTTCTATCCCTATCAACCGGGCTTTGACGAACCCGCGCCGCTGGTTTGCGCCCCGTCGCTATTGTCTTTCCAAATCCGCAAAACAACAATCACCACCGTAACCGAGTTCGTTATTGTCGCAGAGGACGGAACAGAGCAGGACATGGACACAAGCAGAATCGAAACGGCTTGCACTACGTCATATGGCGGGTTTGCCACATACAAGGCCAATGCGGCCCCGGCGGGTTTGGCGGACGGGAAATATCAATTCAAGGTTGTTTTGGATTCAACTACCTACTATTCACATCCTTTTTGTGTAGATAGCCGATTTGGCCAGATGTACGAAAAGGTCATCGATTACACTATTCAGCAGACAGTAGTCGATGAATACGTGCTTACTTTCTCCTTCACCACTGCAATAGGCCACGGTAGGCGTACCATCACATTTGAGCAGTCGGGCAATACCGTGAACCGCACAACCTGGAACAGTGCCAACATTTCCACCTTGAGGCTCACAGAGGCAGACGGTACGGGAAGCGTTTCAACTCTTGTGACATTCACACATGAATTTGAAGGATCAACTTGGGTGCAAGTGTGGGTACTTGTTTTCAATAGCTCCAGTGTGTCAGGAACGATCTCTTTCACGCTACTGAGCGAGGCGTACAACATCGCCAACGAACAATACTACTTCATCGCGTTTACCAATGCCAACGACATACGGGATTTGGGTTTGTTCTACCAAGACGGTTATATTCAGAAACTCTACCTGAAAGTCTACCACCGCGCACCGCTAGTTGTCCAGGAAACCCGGCAACAGGCCAATGCAAAGGGAACACCGTTTTTCAACAGCCAAACCATCGCCGAAAAATTCACGATGGACTTTGCGCCCGTGCCTGACTACCTGGCCGCTGTATTGAACGCGCTGCAAAATCATTCCAGCGTGACCCTATACGACACCATGACCGGACAAGGAACGAGTATAGCAACCGGGCGGCCTACGTTCGAGTTTACACCAGTGGAAGCGGATGTCATTTTGAAAGGAACATTTTCTTACGAAACCAATCGGGCGTTTGTAGCTTGTGAGGATAATATGGAGGTATGTTAGGAGAAGAACCAAAATTTAATACAGGTGATCGGGTTGTTTGTATCTCCGAAAACTTTGCCAAAATTGCTACTACTGATGTTGCAAAAAGCACAGTAGGAACACAAGCACAACGGCATCCGATTATTGGAGAGGTATTGACTGTTTACGATAATTTAGGTGATTTTATTTGCTTTGATAAGTATAACGACAAAGACCCTGAATACCTAGAGGGTGTATCTGAATTTCACTGGTTTCACCAAAGCAGGTTTGAGTCAATCCAAAACAAACAAACTGTCAAGGAATCCTTGATGGTTCAACTATTCAATTGATGTACACGATATTCGGCACCTTCACCGCTGGCACAGTTGATCTAACTGCCTCAACCGTTTACCAGTCCCTCAATTTCCAAGACACACGGGATGACAAAACAGGTATCTACCGCCGTGTGTTGAATACCGAGTTGGTGTTTGTAGGGGCAGCTTATCAAGAAATC
>NZ_JBIIAY010000218.1:0-2791 GCF_044239655.1 Brevundimonas sp. | reverse complement strand
TTTCCGCACAAATGTTACAGGACAAACTTCTGGTGGTGGTGCTTCCCCTGAGGCGAGTGTTACTGGTACGGCAGGCACAAATTACACCGTAACAGTCGGTGCTGGCGGTGCTGGCGGTGCTCCAAGTTCTAGGGGAACAACTGGTTCTAACTCAGTTTTTAGCACTATTACTTCTAATGGTGGTGGTGGTGGTGGTTCTGCCAGCGGCAGCCTTCCACAAGGTTTATCTGGCGGTTCTGGTGGTGGAACAAGCAACACTGGTAGCGGTGGTGGTGCTGGAACTGCTAATCAAGGATTTGCTGGTGGTTCGGGCACAGGAACCTATGTTCAAGGTGGTGGTGGTGGTGCTGGTGGAGCTGGCGGTGCCAACGCAGGTGGCGTAGGTCTGTCTAACAACATCACTGGTACTGGTGTATTTAGAGGTGGCGGTGGTGGTGGTGCTAACACTGGTGCAGGTGGCAACGGCGGCGGCGGAACTGCAGTCAGAGACAGTAAAGGTGGAGACGGAACTGTTAATACAGGTGGTGGTGGTGGTGGAAACTATGCAAACGTCACTGCTGGAGCTGGTGGATCAGGTGTAGTTATTCTTAGATACCCTGCCTCATACTCAATTACAATCGGTGCTGGCCTTACAGGTACAACTGCAACACTTGGCGACAACAAAGTAACAACAATTACTGCTGGTACTGGAAATGTTAGCTGGATTATTCCAACTACCTTTGCTATTAGCTACCTTGTAGTCGCTGGTGGTGGTGGTGGTGCTGGAAGCTTTGGTGCTGGTGGCGGTGCTGGGGGATTCCGTTCAAATGTCAGCGGGGAATCTTCTGGTGGCGGTTCTGCTGCTGAAGTCGGGTTTACTGGTCAAACAGGTACAGACTACACAGTAACAGTCGGAGCTGGTGGTGCTGGTGGCACAGGAGCTAACGGAAGTAGCGGTACAAGCTCAACTTTTAGCACAATCACATCTTCTGGCGGCGGTGGGGGTCAGTCAAGCAACGGAGCTGGTCAAAACGGTGGTTCTGGTGGTGGTAGTCGTTCAGGGACTGTTTACACAGGAACGGCTAATCAAGGATTCAATGGTGGAACTGGAATAACAAATACTAGCGGTGGCTGGGGTGGTGGTGGTGGTGGTGGAGCTGTTGGTGGCGATGGCACTACAAATGTTGGCGGAAATGGCGGTAATGGTGTTTCCTCATCTATTACTGGCTCAGCAGTGACTCGTGCTGGTGGTGGTGGTGGTTCTGGCGTTTCAACTGCTGGTACTGGTGGCACTGGTGGCGGTGGAAATGCTGATAACAGCGGATCTGCAAATGCCCAATCTGGTACTGCAAACACTGGTGGCGGTGGAGGTGCTGTTCGTATCACTAGCACATACTCAGGTGGTTCAGGCGGTTCTGGTGTAGTCATTCTTCGATACCCATCAGCTCGCACAATAACTCTTGGAGCAGGACTCACTGGTTCAACAAGTACCGTAGGAAGCGACAAAGTAACTACAATTACAGCAGGAACAGGAAACATTAGCTTTAGCTAAGGAGAAAACTATGGCACATTACGCATTTTTAGATGAGAACAACATTGTGACTGAGGTCATTGTTGGTACTGATGAAACCGAACAGATTGAGGGTCAGGACCCAGAAACCTGGTACGGCGAGTTCAGGGGTCAGGCTTGCAAAAGAACAAGCTACAACGGAAACATTAGAAAAAACTACGCAGGTATTGGATTCACTTACGATGCTGAGCTAGACGCTTTTGTTCCGCCAAAGCCGTTTGACTCTTGGCTACTTGAAGAAGAAACTGCACAATGGGAAGCCCCAGTACCAATGCCAGAAGGTAATTACAGCTGGGATGAAGAAACTGTTAGCTGGCTAGAAATTGAGGAAGTCTAAAGCGTTTCCGTACTTCTGAATCACATAGTCAGATAGAAGCTCGCTAGGGTCCGTTTTGGGTCTAGCGAGTTTCTTATTTACATCGTGCAAGCCAATCATTCCGTAACCAGCTAGATCATCGTGGTTGTCTATTGCCTTGATGTTGTTGAAGTTATGCTCAAAGCGGTCAAGCCCTAAGAAGTCATAAATGCCATTCATTGTGGCTTGTGGCCTATTTAACAAGTCATCAAACCAAACAACATAAACCTTATCCCTGTGATTCTTGATTAGGTTAGCAATGGAAAAGATTGCTCGGTCCATCTCACCATTGGCTGCCATTATGTTATCTGCCTGGGCATCTACAACATTTCGATAGTGAGTAGCCCAAAGGTTGTCGTTTAGGTAAGGCATAGATGAGGTCGCCTTGTGGGTCTGCTGGGCGACTCTAATAAAGGAAGCTAGAACCTCAAGAATTGGTCTCATGGTCAAGATGACTTTGCCATCAGGGTTTACATACAAGCTTAAGTTATTCCAGTTGTAGGGTGTGCCCCAACCCCTGTTTTTGTCAATGATCACAGGCTTGTCATGAGTTGAATAAAAGTTGTTGGTCATTCCATACAAGACAGATGCAAAGTTCGGGTGCATCAGTTTTGCCCGGTAGCTCTCGTATGAAGGTATTTTGCTTTCCAACTCGTATAACATTCCAAGCAAGTCAGTCTGAGGGCTTGAATACACCTCTGGGTTTTGGTTTAGAAGTGCCGAGAGTACAGTGCTGCCTGAGCGAGGGAGGCCACCCATACAATGATAGGTTTTTGTCATAGCTAAACACTACTAGTTTTGGGGCCTAATTCCCAGTTGTTTTCTGTCTTGTAAACTAGCCCAATGGCCGAGGAAACACAGGGTGTACGCATTACCCAGCAAGCAAT
>NZ_JBIIAY010000106.1:0-10885 GCF_044239655.1 Brevundimonas sp. | reverse complement strand
TATGCCCGGACCCTGTCCTTATGGCTGAAGCGGTTCGACGAGACCCACAGCGGCATGGACGCGACCTTCGACCGGCTGTGGCGGTTCTACCTGGCCTATTGCGAGGCGGGGTTCTCGACCGGTCGGACGGACGTGGTGCAGGTGTCGCTGGTTCGGCCGAACTGAGAAATGTCCTTGGCTGGTGCCATAACGGTGCAATTTCACCGGTGCTGTGAGCCCACTGCGTCAGCGTCGTAGCCTACCGCTCTCCCGACGAACCCCGTACGATCGCAACTCCACGGCGGGTGCTGTCCTGGCCCGTGGCGTTATAGATGACCATCAGCGCATCCGGATCCGGTTAACCTCCGCAGCCACTCGCGCACTTCCGCATCGCCTGGTGCAGGTGCGCGACGAAGGGTACTGAGATCGACCTCAACCAACCGGCAGGCCCATTGCTGTACGGTCAAGCTCGTGCCGCGGATTGCCCGGCCAAGCGAGGGCGCGACGCGTGGCCTGGCGTCGCGCCCGTGGTCACGACTATCGGGCGTCAGGTCGTCGGAAAGCCCCGAACCTTCAGCAGGGCCGACACATCCACATCACGACCGCGGAAACGGCGATAGGCCTCGGCGCGATCGGTCGTGTTGCCGGGGGCCAGAATGATCGCCTTGAAGCGCCCCGCGATGTCCGGATTGAACACGTCGCCTGAGTCTTCGAAATAGGCCCAGGTATCGGCGTCCATCGTTTCCGACCACAGGTAGCTATAGTAGCCGGCGGAGTAGCCGTCGGACGTAAACAGGTGATTGAACTGCGGCAGACGGTGCCGCATCACGATCTCACGCGGCATGCCGAGACGATCCAGCGACGCCTTTTCAAAGGCGTCGATGTCGGTGGGCGGGGTGGCCTGACTGTGCAGGTCCATGTCCACGAGCGCGGAAGACAGATAGCTGACGGTCGCATAACCCTGGTTGAAGGTGCCCGAGGCGTCGACCTTGTCGACCAGCGCCTGCGGCATCGGCTGGCCGGTCTCATGGTGTTTCATGAAGCCGTCGAGGATCGGCCGGCTGAGGACCCAGTGCTCATGAACCTGGGACGGATACTCGACGAAGTCGCGCGGCGTGTTGCCGTACGATGGATAGGTCACGACCGAGCTGAGATAATGCAGGGCGTGGCCGAACTCGTGGAACAGGGTTTCGGCGTCGTCGAGCGACAGCAGAACCGGCTGACCCGGCTCCGGCTTGGTGAAGTTGTTGTTGTTGGACGCCAGGATCACCTTCGATCCCTCCAGCGTCGAGAAGGCCCGGTAGGTAGTCATCCAGGCCCCCGACCGCTTGCCGGGTCGGGCATAGTCGTCGGTGTAATAGAGACCGATCAGGCGGCCTGTCGCCTTGTCGCGGACTTCGTAGGCGACGACGTCCGGCTCGAACACCGGGACCGTTCCGGCCGGCAGCTTCTTGAACTGGAAGCCGTAGAGCCGCTCGGCCATGTAGAAAGATCCCGCCCGGACGGCGTTCAGCTCGAAGTATGGTTTCAGCTCGTTCTGATCGAGGTCGTACTTCTGCTTGCGGACCTTCTCGGCGAAGTAGAGGTAGTCCCAGGGCTCGATGTCGAAGCCGGCGATCGCCTTCATGTCGGCGACTTCCTCGACGACGCGCGCCTTGGCGGGAGCCCAGACGCGGTCCATCAGCGATTTGGCGGCGGCAGGTGTCCGGGCCATGGTGTCCTGCATGCGCAGTTCGGCGTGGTTGCGGTAGCCGAGCAGCTTGGCTCGCTGGTCCCGCAGCGCCACGATCTCGGCGATGGTCGCATTGGTGTCGTTGGCGTCGCCGTTGTCGCCCCGATTGACGAATTTGCGCCAGACCTGCTCGCGCATGGCCCGATCGTCGGCGAAGGTCAGGAACGGATCGACACTCGACCGGGTGTTCATGATGATCCAGCCGGGGATCGACTTGGCTCGGGCGGCCGCAGCGGCCGCAGCCTTGTTCGAGGCCGGCAGGCCCGCCGTTCCGGCCTCGGTCGGGATCACCGTCCAGGCGTTCTCATCGGCGACGACCTTCTGGCCGAAACGGGTGAAGGCGTTGGACAGGGCGGTGTTGATGCGGCCCAGTTCCGCCTTGCCCGCCGCGTCCAGGTTCGCGCCTGAACGGATGAAGGCATCGCGCCGGCGTTCGGCCAGGCGCTTCTGCTCGGGGTTCAGCCCGGCCGCGTCGGCACCGTCCGCGACGGCCTTGATCCGCTGAAACAGTTTGGCGTTGAAGGTGATCTCGTCACCGGCGGCCGACTGGATCGGAGACAGTTCGGTGTCGACGGCGTCATAGGCCTCGCCGCCGATGTTGGACGTCATCACGCCGTAGATGTTGTTGGCGCGATCCAGCGCCCCGCCCGCCAGCTCCAGCGCGACCAGGGTGTTGGCGAAGGTCGGGGGCTCGGGGTTGTCGGCGATTGCGGCGATGTCGGCGCGCTGCAGCTCGATGCCTTCGAGCACCGCCTCGCGCAGCTTGGCCGGGGTGACCTTGTCCCAGGGCGGCACGCCGTCATAGGGGCCGGTCCAGGGTTGGAGCAGCTCGGCGCGCGGCGACGTGCTCGGCAGGACCGCGCGCGCGATGCGCGCTTCCTCGGCGACCCCGGCGGCGGACACGCCGCCCTGGGTCGAGGGTCCGGACGCGTCGGCCAGGGTCGTGCAGCCGGTGAGCGCCATCAGGCTCGCGCCGCCGATGAGAAGGTTTCGCCGATGCATGGGGTACTCCGTGTCATGATCTTGTGATCCAGCCTTAGGCCCTGCATCCGCAGGCGTCACCTGAACGCCATGCAATATTGGCGAGCTTGGGGCGGGGCCACCGTGTCAGTTCTTGTCGGTCATGGCCAGAAGACGGCGGGTGCGCATTGTCACACGGCTGTTCTACGCTTGAACCAAGATCGAGCCGCGCGGCTGAAGACAACTGGGTCCCGGTTCCGCTCGATCCACCACAGTCCGGCAAGGACCAAAAGGAGCCCGCAGAACCAAGGCCAGGGAGAGCCGGGGGAACGAGAGATTGAGCCAGACATTGCGCTGGCCGGCGTCAGGCCGACCAGAGCCAGGGTAGCCGACCGTCTGTTGGCCGCTTCCAGGGAAGGCGCGTCTTCGATCGGATGCACATAGAACGGCGTCTCTCGGCGTTGGTCATCCCGGGCGACGTGCCATCCGGCCTGATCGGGCCAGTAGGCGGCGCAGGCCCGGTCGCCGGCGTTCGGATCGATCCGCAGACTGTGGACGCGTCCATCCTGCGATAGGACCCGGGGTTGGCCGAGCAGATGGCACAAGGCGACGCGCGTGCCGACCCGCGGGACGCCGGTGAGTTCCGCGCGGCTGTCCTTACCGGCGCGTCCGATCTCCGAGAAGAGCGCGCTCCACATCTCGCCGTATCGGTCCGGGCGTCCGGTCAGGACGAGGGCATAGCTGTCGGTGACCGTCCAGACACCGACACGCCCGCGCCCCCTGGCGCGCCAGCTGGCCAGGGGGACGCCGTCGGCGTCGCGCAGCAAGGCGATAGCTCCAGAGCCCGTGACAGTCAGATCGCGACGGGCGAGTTCGGGAGGCGCTTCGGCCTCGTCCGTGGGTTCGACAGGGGCGGTGTCGTCGGGCGCGGCGGTCTGGCCTGTGGGGGCGAGACGCAGCGGGACGGCGTCGTCCCCGCCGCTGAGGTTCAGGCCGAGACCCGCCCAGTCGCGGCGGGTCCCTGCCGAAAGCGGACCGGTAGAGCGGAGGAGCAGGCCCATGCCGTTACTCACGGCCGCTGCCAGGGCGGCGCGTTGGCCACCGGCGAGGCTCTCCCAGCGACGGTCGTCGAGGACGAGGAGGTCGAATTTATCTAGGGTCGCAGCGTTCAGCGGAACAGGCGCGTCGCCGAGTTGGATACCACCGCCGACGTCGATGTCGAGGGTCAGGACGACGCCGGACTCCTCGGCCCAGCGCTTCAGATATTTGGTCTCGGCGCTCGGGGCACCGGCCAGGACGAGGACGCGGGACGGGGTTGTGGCGAGGGTCTCGATCGGGATGGCAATCCGCTCGATGACGGCACCGGACGGGTCCCTGAGGCGGAGATCGAACAGGGCCAGGCCAGGAGCGCGAGCGGCGGCCATCAGGGCAAACCGTTCGCCAGAAGTGATGCGTGCGCGGTCGACGACGACGTCGGCAGGATCGACCAGTTCGACGATTCCGGCGGGCAGGGTTCCGACCTGTCCGCCGACGATAAAGGTGGCACCGGGCGCTGTAGGCTCCGGCAGGGCGAAATCTATCAGGCCGCGTGGCAGGGGCGGGGCCGAGAACGCGACGGGGACGGGCAGGGGCGACTGATCGCGCGGGGTCAGACCCTGGCCGATGATGCGGATGCGAGCGGGTGCCGGATAACGGCGCAAGGCTGTGGCGAGGTCGGGGACGCGGGTGGCGTCGGTGACAGGGCCGGCCTCGGGCAGGGCGATCAAAATGTCGCCAGGCTCGGTTGCGATGGTCGCGGGGGACCCGCCGGTGGCGACGATCATCGTCCCGGTCCGGATGGTGGATACGGGCGGATGCAGGGTCAGCCAAAGCAGGCCACCGGCGATGACTTGGAGACCGACCAGGGTCACCAAACGCCAGCGAGGGGCACCAGCGGACCCTGCGGAGCGCTGCCACAGGATCAGGCGGACGATCCCGAGGACTACGGCCACTGCGATCGTCACCGCAGTCCAGAAAGCGGGGCCGGCGAGGCTCATCGCAGGCCGTCCAGATAGCGTTGTCCTCGGGCACCCGGAGCCCCGCGACGGCCGGGCGCGGGCACCGGCCGTTGCAGGGCGGTCCACAGCAGGGCGCGCAGGCGACGGCGGCAGTCGAAGCAGGTCGGCTCGTTGCGGACGGTGTCGATGGCGGCACGCAGCGCCAGGGGATCGGCCAGCCGACCGCCGTTCGCCCGAACCCAGCGGTCCAGCGCGCCGAGGGCCAGGGGGGCCGACGTCGAGCCGGGGCGTTCCTCCAACGCACGCCAGGCGTCGGCGGCGACGGCGTCGGCGGGCGGGCGTTCGGGCGTTTCGGGATTTTCAGCGACAATGTCCTCGCGCTTTCCGGTCAGGCGGCGCGAGAAATCGACGGGCGGAATGTCAGAGCCAACGCGGGGCAGGAAGATGCGGGTCGCGCGCTGGGCCTCCTTGAGCAGTTCCAGCGCCGTGTTGGCGTGGGGAAGGGCGGCCTCGGGCCAGCCCTGGCGCAGCTCCCGCTCCGAGGCCCACATGGCGTCCAGCGCCCGGGCCAGGGCCGACCGGGTCTGAGGCTGAAAAAGGGTCGCGACGTCACGGTCGTCGTGGGCGTGTCCGAACTGGTGCAGAACATCGACCTCTTCGCCCATGCCGCCGGCCGCCGGTTCGTCGGCGTGGTCCTCGCCTTCGTGATCGTCGTGGTGTTCCTCAGGGCGGGTCCGGGGCGCGGGCGCGTCGGCTGTCGGCAGGGCGGGTGCCGCCGGCGCGTCCGCAGTGGGCAGGATGATGCCACCGCCCGATCCGCCGCCTTCGGCCTCTTCGCCCATGAACTGGCCATACCGAAGGCGCAGCGCGGCCTGTTCCTCGCCGATGACGTTGGAGGCGTCGGTGAAGGCATCGCCCGTAAGGGTGCGGCGGCGCGCGATCAGGGCCTCGGCGTTGATGATGATCTGGCGCTGGCTGGCGAAATAGGCGGGCATGATGCGCATGGCCATGCCGTCCAGACCCTCGGCCATGGCGAGATTGGCGGGCCATCGCAGGATGACGCTGGGACCCTCGACCGTATGGCGCTCGGGGGCGCGATTGTCGGTGACGATCAGCTGGACGATCAGGTCGCTGCCCGCCGCCATGCCTTCGCGGCCGAGATCGAGCGTGGTCGAGAAGCGCAGTTGTTTGGCCGTACCCTGTCCGCGCAGGGGCATGGCGCGCTGTTTGAAGGTGATGTTCTCGCCGTCGCCTTGGGTCACGGTGATGCGCAAGGTTGCGGTCTCGATGACGCCGTAGTCGTCGCTGGCCTCGAACACCGGGGTCCAGGCGCGCTGGCCGGGTGTCAGCTGGATCAACTGGCTCTGTGGATCGACGAGACGGACGACCGGCTCGGCGTCGGCGATGGCGTCGAGGCGGTTCAGTCGCTGCTGCGTTAGTCCCGGGGCGGTGATGCGGTACAGCATGGACCTGTCCACGATCCGGGCGCCGGTCCAGCGCTGGCCGTCGCGGATCAGGGAAATCGGGGTGTTCTCGGGGAACTCGAGCCCGGCCATAGAGGGATGGGGTGCGAAGTCGAGCATCCAGTCGATACGCGAGCCCTCGGGCACGCGGGCGTCGAGCGCGGTCTGCTCGCGGACGGGCAGGCCGGTGTAGGCGGGCGGGGTGATGCGCAGGCGAGCGCCGGTCAGCACAGGCGCAGCGGCACCGGCAGCGGAACGGGCGGGTGCTGCGGTCCGGGTCCCGGCACCGTCGGACTTTGGCCAGGCCAGGATGGCGGCGATCAGCACGACGGCGGCACCCCAGGCGATCAGGATGGCTCGTCGTGACCAGTCGGGACGGAGGTCAACGGCGGCTGCTTCATGGATGCGGCCTTCGAGGCGATCGCGCTGGAGGGTGGCGAGACCGGTGAGCGTGGCGGGATCGCGGAACAAGAGCGCGGTGCTGTCCTCGAATCGGGGGATGCGGGCGTCGAGTTCGCCGATCAGCCAGCGCCGGTCAAAGCGCCGGGAGCGCCAGGCGGCGATGACGGTGAGGCTAAGGATGCCAAGGACGGCGACGGCGGCGAGCCCGGCCGTGCCAAACAGCCGCCAGCCCAGAGCGACGACGATGAGGGTGGCGGGCAGACCAAGAGCAACCGTGTCGAGACCGGCGCGGGCGCGGGCGGCGCTCTGATGCTTCAGCAGGATGGGGACTGCGGTCACGGCGCGACCGCCCGAGTTCGGCGGGTCGCGAACCAGCGCTCTGCGGCGAAGATCATGGCGATCAGCAGGCCCAGCCACGGGCGCAGGTCGAGCGGCGGCTGCTCATAGGGAGCGGCACCGCTGAGGGGCGCGTGGTCGACGGCGGCGACGCGGGCGGGGGCGGGGCGCGGGTCGAGCATGATCTGGAGGGCGTCGGGGAAATCGGGCTCGACCAGCTGCGGGATGGCGGCGGGCTCCAGCACGCGGGTCAGTCGAATGACGCGGCCGCGACTGAGACGACCGGCGACGGCCAGCGGTTCGCCCGCCGTGCCGCGCCAGACGGGGACGGTCTCGCCCTCGACGGGAATGCGGGCCTCGAGCACGGTCAGGATCACCCCACCATCCCGGACCCAGGCTTCGACCGGCTCCGGAACCGGCCCGGGCGCGAGCCAGACGAGTTGGCGGGTGTTACCTGGCACGGCGCGGTCGATCGAGGCGGCGTCGAAGGCGGGTTCGGTGTTCGCAGGGGTCCAGGCCCTGGCGGCGGCGCGGAAATAGCGGACGGCACCCTGGACTTCGGGGGCATACCGGACGGTCAGGGAAGGCGGTGCAGACGAGGCCGTCCGGCGCGAGGAGGCCTCGGCGCCGACTGTCCATTCGACGCGGCGGGACAGTTTCGGCCGTTCGGCATCGACGTTTTCGAGGGTCGCGGGGACGACCACCTTGACCGGCGCGGCCGCCGGAAGTTCGGCGTCGAGCTGGCGGACCAGGCTGACGATGTCATCGGACGCTGCCGGTGCGAGGGCACCGTGCTCGGGGAAGCCGGGAGCGAGCCAGACGACGTGGTCGCCCTTGGCCGTGGCGGCGGCGACGGTGGCGGCATCGGTGCCGGGCGCGACGGCGACGATGGGGCGGGTGTCAGCGGCGTTCCTCAGAACGGGCGTTGCCAGCCAGAGAGCGGTCAACGCCAGAAGCAGGAGACGGGCGGCGAGCAGGAGACGCTCGTCGATCATCAGACTGCGGCGAGGCTTTGGTGCGGCGTCGAGCCAGCGCAGGGCGGCGAAGTCGATGGTCCGGCTCTCGGTCCGGCGTGCGATGTGGATGACGACCGGGATCACCAGGGCCAGCAGAGCGGCGAGGCCGACGGGGAGGAGAAGCGCCGGGCTCATCAGCGGCCCGTCACGCGGAACAGGGTGCGGATGGGAATGTCCGCGCTCTCGTCGATGAAATGTTCGACGTGGCGTATGCCGCGCGTCTCAAGCCGTGCGGCCAGCGCGACGCGGGCGGCGGCGAAGCGGGCCAGGAAGTCGGCGCGCAGGGAACGGCCGTCGCCGATCAGTTCGGCACCCGTCTCCGGATCATGGAAGCGGTAGCCCTGGTCGAAGGGAAAATCGCGTTCGTCACCGGTCAGGATCTGGATCAGGCAGAGGTCGCGACCCGAGGCGGTCAGCCGTTCGGCGGTCGCGATACAGCCCTCGTCGAAGCCGTCGGTCAGGATGACGATGATGTCGCGCGCGCCCATCTGTTCGCCGAAGACTCCGACGTCACGGGACCAGTCGGCGGCACCCGAGGCCTGCAATGGCGCGAGGGTCAGCAGGACCCGGTCGCGGTGAAGGCCGCCGGAATGGGGCGTCAGGACCATGGGCCCCTCGGCGCGTTCGACCACGACGCCGAAGCGGTCGCCTTGATACAGGGCGATCTCGATCAGACTGGCGGTCAGGCGGCGGGCGGCGTCGAAGCGGGACCAGTCGGGGCGGCCGAGATCGGCCTGGGCCATCGAGGCGCTGGTGTCGAGGACGATCCAGATGGCGGCAGGGCTTTCGCGCTCGGCGTCGCGGACGAAGAAGCGGTCGGAGCGGGCGTAAAGCTTCCAGTCGATGGCCCGCAGGTCGTCGCCGCGCTCGTAGGCTCGATATTGGGCGAACTCGAGCCCGCCGCCCTTGTTGCGGCTGTCGTGCATGCCGGCGCTGGCCAGCACCGCCGCGCGACGCGGGACGATGGCCAGACGGCGCAATCGGCTACGCAACTCCAGGGGCAGGTCGAGCGGAGACATGCCGTGGGTCAGTCGGGCCTGGGCGCGGGCAGGGCGGCGACGAGTGCGGCGACCACATCATCGGCCGTCTTGCGCTCGGCCTCGGCGGCGAAGGATAACAAAATGCGGTGACGCAGGACCGGGGCGGCCAGGGCGACCACGTCCTCGCGGGTCGCTGCGAGCCTCCCGTGCAGCAGGGCGCGGGCCTTGGCGGCGAGGACCAGGGCCTGACCGGCGCGGGGCCCGGCACCCCAGCGGACATAGTCCTGAACGGCCTTGGGCGCCTCGGCCGACGGGCGGGTGGCGCGAACCAAGGTGGTGATCCAGGTCAGCAGGGCCTCGCCGACATAGACGTCACGGACCCATTTCTGGAGGGCGACGATGTCCTCGCCGACCATGACCTGGGGAACGGTACCGGTGCCCGACCCCGTCGTCGCCACCAGGATGGCGCGCTCTTCCTCGGCCGTTGGATAGCCGACGCGGATGTTGAGCAGGAAGCGGTCTAGCTGGGCCTCGGGCAGGGGATAGGTGCCGGCCTGTTCGAGCGGGTTCTGGGTGGCGAGCACGAAGAAGGGCTCGTTGAGCTTGTGGGTCACACCCGCATAGGAGACCGTGTGTTCCTGCATGGCTTCCAGCAGGGCGGCCTGGGTCTTGGGCGGGGTGCGGTTCAGCTCGTCGGCGAGGAACAGGTTGGTGAACACCGGGCCCGGCTGGAAGCGGAAAGATCGGTGGCCCGTGCCGTGATCCTCCTCCAGAACCTCGGTGCCGAGGATGTCCGACGGCATCAGGTCGGGCGTGAACTGGACGCGGTGGAACTCCAGATGCAGGGCCTGACCCAGGGTGCGGACCAGCAGCGTCTTGCCCAGGCCCGGCACGCCTTCGATCAGGCAATGGCCCCCGGCCAGCAGGCCGATCAACAGCTGTTCGACGACCTCGTTCTGGCCGACGATGGCCTGGCCGATCGCGGCCTTCAGCTTGTCGAGCTGGGCCAGCCGGGCGTCGATCTCGGATTGGGTGGGCGTGGTCATCGAAACTCCGGGGAGGAGGGAAGCGAACAGGTCAGGCCGTCAGGGCGTAGAGGATGATGTTGACCGCGAACTTGGTGTTGTCCTCGGCCAGGAAGCGCTTGTTGCGCCAGTCGTAGTCCCACTCGCAACCGTAGTCCTTGTTCGAGTAGAGTACGCCCAGCCGGCCATCGATCTCGATGCCCTTGAGGTAATCGTGGATAAGGTCGTCGCCCCAGCCGTTCAGCTCGAAGCTGGTCGCCGGCGGCCCATCCTCGAACTCGAAGAAGGTGCTGTAGATTGCGTGGTCGTTGGGCAGTTTCTTCAGGGCGTCGGCACCGAAGATCGCCGCCATCTGGCGCTCGAAGGTGACGGCAAACAGGCCGTCGATATCGTGGTTGCAGTCGTCCACGAAGACGAAGCCGCCGTTGCGCACATAGCGTTCGAAGTGCCGCCGCTCGGCGGCGTTGAACTCCACCAGCTTGTGGCCCGCCAGATAGCAGAAGGGGGCGGTCAGCATGGCCGGATCGGCCAGGGCTACGACCCGTTCTTCGGGATCGACCCGAAGGTTGGTGTAGTCGACCAGCGAGGTCAGGATATTGGCCGGCATCCGCTGGTCCACGTCCCAGTCCCCGGAATCGTAGCGCAGGCGGGTGAACCAGAAATCGTAGGTCGCCTGCGCGTCGGCGGCGCGCGGAAACCCTGCAAGCAGGGCCCCCAGCGCGCCGCCGGTCAGCAGTCGCAAGGCGTCGGCGCGTGTCATGCTGAAACCCGACACGCACCCTCTCCGGTCAGACGGCGTCGGACAGGGAGGTGAAGGTGAAGTCGCGCAGACGCATCGGCGGGATCATCATCGACAGGTTGGTCTCGTCGCCACCGACCCGGACCGGACGACCCAGCTCGTCGATGTTGTTCAGCATGATCACCGGGGACTCGTTGAAGCGGAAATTCTTCAGCGGATACTTCAACTCCCCGTTCTCGATGTAGAAGGTGCCATC
>NZ_JBIIAY010000248.1:0-10916 GCF_044239655.1 Brevundimonas sp. | reverse complement strand
CAAACGCCAAGTAGAGTAAGCAATTTAACAGGAAGCCAAACAACAACAGTAAAGGCCATAGTAGTAGAAAGCGACATCACAACAACACAAAAAAGAATTAACTCAATTCAAGAAATAGCGAAAATATGAAACTACCAATTTATAACTTAGAGATAAACGAAGACGATCAGGATACAGGGGTGAACTTTGTGGCCTTAGTAGACACTCCGGCAATAGAACGCAATTGGGTTGCGTTCAACAAGCAACAAAAATTCATAGCTAACGAGGATAAACAGATAATAAGCGGCGCGTTAATGGTTGCGGATTTGCCAATATACAGGCAAGATGCCATTTTAGGCGAATATTACGCCGTATTCACTGCCGAAACTATCGAGAAAATAGTTAATAAATTCTTTAAAACCGGCATGATTCATAATGTTAACCTTATGCACGATGCTTCACAAGTGGTAAGTGGTGCTTACATGATTGAATCATATATAATAAACAGAGAAAAGGGAATCAATCCGCCAAAAGGATTTGAGGGTATTTCAGACGGGAGCTGGTTTGGTAGCTTTAAAGTAGAGAATGCAGACATTTGGAAACGAATAAAAGAGGGTGAGTTTAAAGGATTTTCAATAGAGGGCGCATTTGATCATTTATTTTATATTGACAAGGAGCAAAAAGCTATAAATGAAATTATTGAGATCATTAAGGCAATAGAGTAAAACGGTACATTATTAACAATAAATATATTTTTAATTAAAAAGACTATACACATGAACTTAAACGAAGCAATCGAAAAATTAAGCGGACTTGTTAGCAAGTTCAATGCTGAGCCAACAACCGAGCAAACCTTTATAGATGCTAAGTTAATGGACGGCACTATAATAAGATATGAATCTTTAGAGGTTGGAATGCCTTTACTAGTTATAGATGAGGCTGGTAACGAATTGCCAGCACCTGACGGAGAGCATGAGCTTGAAGACGGAACTAAGGTAACAGTTGAGGATGGTATTATAACCGAGGTAGCAACCAAAGAAGAGGAAGCACCGGAAGAAGAAGAGGCACCGATTGAACAACCAATGGCCGCAGTTGAGTCAGTAAGTAAAGAGGATTTTGAAACATTGAAAAATGAGGTTGCCGATCTTAAAAGCAAATTTGAAGAATTCAGCACAACAAATGAAACTTTATCAGCTGACAATATAGCAATGAAAGAGATAGTTAAAGAAACTTTTTCAATCGTTGAAAAGTTGGCTAACGTTCCAGCAGAGAATCCGGTTTCTGTTAGATCAAACAATCCATTTAAGAAAACAATATCAAGAGAACAAGAATTAGAAAATTTAATAAACAAATTTAAAAACAAATAATATGGCATTTTCAGTAGGTACATTAGCTAATTATACGGATGAACAAAGATTCCCATTAATTAGAAAAGCGGTTTTAAGTGCAAAAACTGCATCTTTATTAACATTACAAGCTGGCGTTAAGTCTTCAGCTGCTATTAACATTTTAGAATCTGACGCTGTATTTCAAGCTGATGGTTGTGGATTTAACGCTTCAGGTACTACAGCTTTAACTCAAAGAGTTATCACAGCTGGAGCTATCAAAGTACAAGAGGCTTTATGCCCTAAAACTTTAGAGGCTAAATACATCCAAACTCAGTTAGCCCCGGGTTCTATGTATGATTCAATTCCTTTCGAACAAATCTACGCAGAAGAGAAAGCTGCACAAATTGCTAAGGCTTTAGAGGTTGCGCTTTGGAATGGCGATTTAGCTTCAGGAACTGCTAATCTTAACAAGTTTGACGGACTTTTAAAAGTTATCGATGGTTCATACGCTGCAGCTAACGTAAATGCTCAAAAGATAGTTGGAACTGTAGCTACAACTTCAGGATCTGCAACTGTAACCGGTACTTCAACTTTGTTTACTTCTCAGGTTTCTGCTGGTGACAAATTAGTAATTGGTGCAAACACTTATACTGTTTCTGTTGTAACTAACAACACTTCAATCACTTTAACCGGTAACGCTGCTGCATCTGTTTCTTTAATCGTTGCAAAAGTTGTTAAGGCTGCATCTGATTTCTTCGCTGCTCCGGTAACTGCAATAACTGTATCAAACGTTGAGGCTATCATTGACGCGGTTTACAAAGCTATTCCGGTTGACGTTTTAGACAAGGAAGATTTATTCATCGCTTGTGGAACTGATGTTTTCAGACTTTTCACAGTAGCTTTGAAAAATGCTAACCTTTATCATTACGGAGTTGATGCGGTTAACTTTGAATTATTCATTCCAGGTACTAACATTAAACTAGTAGCTCTTAACGGACTTAACGGAACTTCAAGACTTATAGCTGGTAGAAAATCTAACATGTTTATGGGTGTGGATTTGATGAATGAAGAAGAAAAATTTGAAATATTCTTCGCAAAAGAAGCTGATGAAGTAAGATTCATGTGTGCTTTTAAAGCTGGTGTTCAAGTTGCTTTCCCTTCTCAAATTGCAAATTTCGAATTAACTGCTTAATACTAACTTAAGAGAGGGTGTAAAATACCCTCTTTTTTAAAACTTAAAATTATGCCATGTGTATTGATATCCGGAAGGACTTTAGATTGTCGTGATTCAGTAGGAGGTATTAAAAGACTTTTAATCACTGAATTAGCGAATAAAGCTACATTAACAACAACTGCCGGAGCTATAAGTGCATTTACCTTAGCTACAGGAAAACAGTTTTGGTCTTATGAGCAAGTTAGAGAAACTTCCAACTTTTCAGAGGCTATTCAGGCATCTGTTGAAAATGGGACTTTAGCTTATGAAACAACTTTAACAGCTATCTTCAATAAAGGTGAAACTGCTACAAGAAACCAAATTAGGTTATTAGCTCAAAATAGATTGATGATCATTGCAGAAGATCGCAATGGTAAATATTGGCTATTAGGTGAGGCAAATGGTGCTGAACTTACTGCCGGTACTTATGCTTCAGGTACTGCAATGGGTGATCGTAACGGATACGAATTGACTCTAGTTGCCAAAGAAGCTGAGCCTATTAAAGAGGTTGCAAGTGGATTGATCGCAGCATTATTAGCTCCAGCAGTTTAATAATACTTAACAATATTTTTGAAGCCGTAACATCTAATAAGGTGTTACGGTTTTATTTTTGGTACAAAACACATAATTTTATATTTATAAATAAAAACTATTATGAAAATCAAAGAAGAATTTTTAGCAAAAGAGGTATATAGTAAAATCTTAGACAAAATGATTTTTGTTTCTTATGAAAACATTGACTTACTTAAAAATTTGGATCTTAATTTTATTTTTGAAGAAGAATTACAACCAAAGAAAAAATGAAAATAAAAGCAGAGTTTATAGGAAAAGATATGTTTAGTCAGGAACTAAACAAGATCATTATAATCAATGAGGAAAATATCGAGATATTTAAACAATATAAATATACTTTCTTATTTGAAGCTGAAATCAAACCTAAAAAAATTAAACGTGATAAAGTTAATAAAGAATCAAAGTAACATTATTGTGTTAACATTAACAGAGAAATGCACTTTGACAAATCCGGTGTTTTTGTTTAGGTTTATAAACGATGAATCAAAGGTTAGTTATACATTTATTGCTCAAGATACTTCTTTGCATACTGATAGGTATAATAGGTTTACAATCACTGAAAAGTTAAATCCAACTTTGACATTATCAGAGGTTTATTTGCCGTTAAATGGGTTTTATTCTTATGAAATTTACGAGCAAACATCACCAACTAATTTAAATTACACTTTAGCAACAGGAATAGTAGAAGAGGGAAAAGTAAAAGTAATAGGAACGGCAAGCAGCACAACTGCTTACGATAACCAAACTAAAATAAATATTATTTATAATGGCTAGTAATATAATATACGTTAAATTAAACGCTTACGAGATTCCCGAATTCAAAGAGAATAAAGGTAAGGAGTGGATCAGTTACGGAGCGGATAATAACTTTCCTAATTTGCTTTTGGATATGTACGACAACGCTCCGAAACATAGGGCTATCGTAGACGGCAAAGCGGATTTAATAGCTGGTAAAGGGTGGAATGTTAATAATAAGGCTTTAAGTGTATTAAACGCCGCTAAATTAATTGAGTTTACACAAAGTATAAATCCTAGTGAATCATTATACGAGCTAACAAAGAAAATATCTTTAGATCTTGAATTGTTTGGTGGTTTCTATATCCAAGCCATTTGGAATAATTTACGAACTGATTTCGATTTATATCACGTTGACTTTTCCAAAATAAGAACAAACAAAACACAAGATAAATTCTTTTTTAGTAACGATTGGAAGGCTTATAATCAGTCCTTTGATAAAACAGGCTTTAAAGAAATTGAAAAATTCGATCCTGAGAAAAAGACTTCCGGTATATTTTATTACAAATCATACCGCCCGAACCAAGGAGTTTACCCGCTTCCGGGTTATGTAGCTGCATTAAAATATATTGAAATAGAAAAAGAAATTGCCAATTTTCATTTAAACAATATTAAAAACGGGTTTGTTGGCGGTACTCTTATTTCATTCAACAACGGCCAACCTACTTTGGAAGAGCAAAAAGAGATTGAGAAACAAATAAAAAACAAACATACAGGAACTGATAATGCCGGCGGTGTTGTTTTGGTGTTTAGCGAGGGTAAAGATAAGGAGCCGAGTGTTATTCCACTTAGATCAAACGATTTCGACAAGGCATTTGAGGTACTTAATAAAACAGTTACCCAAGAAATATTCACCGGTCATAGAATAACAAGCGGCCAATTGTTTGGAATAGACGGCGAAAGCGCATTTGCTAGGAATGTTATCCGCGATGCTTCCGAGTTTTTTCAAAATACTTATGTAACTCCTAAACAACAGACTTTAGAGGGTGTAATTAATGACTTTGCTAATCTATTAAATATAGATGGGAAGCTAAATATTATTCCTTTGGAAATTATAGGAGTTGATTACTCAGAAGCTTTGATTCAGGCGGTTATACCTATTGAATTATTAAGAAAGAAAGTAGCTGAAAGATTAGGGATTGATTTAAATGAAGGTCAAAAATTCAGCAAAGAACTAACCGAAGCGGAAGCCTTAGAAGTATTTGATAAATACGGTGAAAGCTCCGAAGGTTACGAGATTATTCATGCCGAGGCAATACCGGTTAACTTTGCAACTATTACAATTACAACGCTTGATAAATCAATTATAGACCTTATAAGCAACGATAATTTAATTAGCAATAAGAACTTAGCAGAAGCTTTAAAAGTTGATGTAAAGACAATAGAAGAGGCCGTATTAAAGTTATCCGATAACGGCATGATTCAGACAGTTGACAATGAAAGGAATTTGACTAAGAAAGGCGAAAGTATTAAAAAATTAGATTCACCGGTTGAAGAGATATTAGTTCGTTATAAATACGATAAAAAGCCTGGTGTTAAAGGTGAGGTATTGTTAGATACTAGCAGACCTTTTTGTGTGGATTTAATCGGTAAAAATAAGCAGTATAAAAGAGAAGATATCGAAGCCATGAATAATGAGCTAGGCACAAATGTTTGGTTAACGCGTGGCGGCTGGTGGACTAATAAAGACACAGGGGTAACAAGCACATCATGCCGTCATATATGGCAACAAGTTTTATTAAGACCTAAGAAATAGATTATGGCAGTTATATTTATCAGCGAGCAGGCATTAAAAGATAATTCAATTATCAATGAGAATGTAGATATGAAGGTACTTTTACCTGTAATCAAGTTATCACAGGAAAAATACATGCTTCCAATATTAGGGACTGCCTTATATAATGAAATCAAAACACAAGTAAGCGCGGCTACTGTTTCTGTTCTTAATAAAACATTACTTGATGACTACATCCAACCGGCTTTAATTTGGTGGATAATGTCTGAAGCTCCGATGCCTTTGACGTACAAATTTATGAATAAGTCAGTAGCCACAAGATCAAGTGAGAATGCAAGCGCAGCGAGTTTAAATGACTTGTTAAAGTTAGAGGAGAGATTCAAAGATAATGCGCAGTGGTATAGTCAGAGGATAACAAACTATTTGCTTGAAAATTCAACATTATATCCATTATACCTAAATCCTGGGAATGGCATAGACACTATTATTCCAAAAAAAACTATGTATAGTACAGGAATGTATTTAGGCACTATAAGTAAAAATTTACCTTTTAAAGATAGATTCCAGGGTAATTATGATTCAAATTGTCTTGACTAATGGCATACACAAAGAACGAAAATAAACTAAAAATATTCCTTCAAAAACTTGACAATGAAAAGAACATTAAACCAGATAAACGAGCTATTAGAGGGAATAGCAACGGCGCACCAACAAATAAATAGTTACGGGATAGGGGATTTATACGACCTTGTTGCAAATGGGGCGGTTACCTATCCTTTGATGTTTACTGTTATTAATCCGGGTCAGATACAAGGTAAGCAAATGAGCTTAAATTTGTCTTTGCTTTTCATGGATTTGGTGCATAAAGATCAAAGAAACGAACTTGAGGTGTTAAGTGATCAGCTGCAAATCGGAACTGATGTAGTAGCTCAATTACGCGCTCCTTTATACGAAGATTGGTTTTTAGTTAATGATTCGGTTTCATTCGAGGACTTCACAGAAAGATTTAACGATGAGGTAGCAGGGTATAAGATAGACATAACCCTTAATTTATCGGAGCAATTTAATTTATGCGCGTTACCAATTGTGGGCAGTCCGGCTGGCCCTAGCGGGTGTTCACCTTCTTTGGTACAAAATACCGATTTATCATATTTAGTATATGTGGCGAGTGGCAGTACATTAACATTACCTGATACAACTATAAACTTTAACGTAGGGGGTAATATAACAACAACAACAATACCAACGCTTAAGAATACAGTAATAAATGTAGTATGGCAATAGATATTAACATTCCTTCACAAGTAGCGCAAACCATAACTAACGGGGTGACGGGTACTGCACCGAGTCAAGACGCGGTATTTGATGCCTTAGCACTTAAAGAGAATGCAATTAACAAAGGTTTAGCCAATGGTTACGCGCCGTTAAATGCTTCAACAAAGATTGATTCAACTTACTTGCCTTCTTATGTGGATGACGTGATCGAGGTGGCTAATTATGCAGCCTTGCCGGTAACGGGTGAAAGTGGTAAAATATACATTACAATTGACACTAGTTTATTATATAGATGGGGCGGTACTATTTATGTGCAAGTAGGTGGTCAGGATCCGGTGTGGGGTGGTATAGTTGGGGACATATTAAATCAAACAGACTTACAGAACGCTTTAGCTTTAAAAGTACCTTATACAGGGGCAACAACTAACGTTAATCTAGGAGAATTTCAATTATCAGCGGGGCAAATTACCTTTGATCAATCCCCAACGGGCGCGGATGGTGTTGGTGTAATGCGTTGGAATAATACAGACGGCACAGTAAATTTAGGATTAAAAGGCGGTCAAAGTACATTAAAGATAGGTCAGGAAACAGTAGCGCGTGTTGTTAATGGTGCCGGTGCCAATTTATTAGCTGCTCAATATAAAGTTGTTAAGGTAACCTCAGCACAAGGTCAAAGATTACAGGTTAATTTAGCACAAGCCAATAATGACAACAACTCAGTTGACACAATAGGTATTGTTAGCGAGAATATAAACAACAATCAAGAAGGATACATAAAGATATTAGGGCAGATTGAAGATATTAATACAACGGGAAGCTTACAAAGTGAAACATGGGCAGACGGGGATGTATTGTATTTAAGTACAACAGTAGCTGGAGCAATAACCAACATTAAGCCGGTAGCTACTGCCGGGCATATAGTTGTTTTGGGTTACGTAGAATACGCTCACATCAATCATGGGAAAATCTTTGTTAAGATAATGAACGGGTGGGAGCTTGACGAATTGCACAATGTATGGATAAACCCAGCAACTCAAGCCAATAACGATTTATTAATTTATAATAGTACATCGCAGCTTTGGGAGAATGAAGCTTTAAAAACTATTAACGGGAATTCCTTAATAGGTAGTGGTAATATAGTTACTACTTATATTAGAAGGCATCAAACTACATCAAGCTATGATTATTTAGGTTATGCCTTGAGCGGTACTGCCGAGAGTGCGACAACCTGGAATTTAACACGATTAACATTAGATAATTCAGGAACTAGCGCGGTTATGACTGCCTTAGATTCATGGAATAATAGAGTAACAGCAACTTATATTTAATAAATTATGATAGATTATAAATACACATTTGTAAGTAGTAATATGGAGGGTGATATGTATGCCCTTGTAATGAATTGTTACTATTATGATAATGAAGGAAATAGGATTGAAGAAAAATCCAAAAATGAAATCAATAAAACATTAACAGAATGTTTTGAGTTAGCTCAAGCATTTATAATACCTGAATAGTTATGGCTGTTGTATTTGCGACTAAAAATGGAAATTGGAATGACACAACTGTTTGGAGCAATGGTGCTATTCCAGTTTCAGATGATGATGTATATGCTAATGGATTTAATATTCAGCTTAATGCAGATGTTAATGTAAATACCTTAAACAATACTGCATCAGTAAATAGGCTTCAATTTATGAATGTGCCTAAGATGTTAAATAATACTTCTCCTAGTGGTTATTTAGCAAATGCAAGTGCTAATCAATCAACAGCTTATGTAGCTTTTGATCAAAATTTAGCTACATCATTTATAAGCGGAACTGTTAACAATTGGCTAAGTTTTCAATATCCAACAACAAAGTTAAACGTAAGATATGCAATAACTTTTCAAACCGGCGGACTTAATGCAACAGGATGGAGATATGAAGGAAGCAATGACGGAGTTAATTATACTACTTTACATACAGTTACCGGAAATGCTTTATTAAATTATTCTAGCCCATTATTAACATTTACAACTCCTTATTTATATTATCGAATTTTTGTAACTGCTCAAGCTTATGCGCCTGGAGCTTATTTTATATCATTCGAAATGACTGAGGATACTAACCCGAATCCTATTTTTGGGCAAACTGCCGGAGGTACATTTACTAACACAACGACAAGGAATATAATATTAAATGGAACTAATGGATGTATTTTTGCAACTGGTCAAAATGCAACTGTAATTACTGCAGCACAAAATAGCCCGGAGATATTATCAATTACATCTACTTTTAATAAAATTACAAATTATACATTTACAAGCTCAATTGTATGTACTGCAATTACAACAACGGGTACAGGAACAACCAATATAACAGGAGATCTATATAATGTATCATCAGGTAGTTGGGATCAATCACGAGCTTTATATGTAAATTCTAATGCAACTATTAATATTATAGGTAGTTTATTTGGCGGCACTTCTACAACTACAGGAGCTATATTAACAAGTACATTATTTACAACGGCAACAATAACAATAACAGGGAGTGTTAATGCTGGTAATTTTTTAACAAGTAGTTATGCAATTTATTTGCAAGGAACCGGAATATTAAGTATTATTGGAACTATTAATGCTGGTTTAGCTAATGCAATAGTAGCTACAGGAAATTCAATAATAAATATAAATGGGATAGTAAATGCAAATGCGGTTAATAATACGAATGGAATATATACTGCAGCGAATTTTGCTATAATAAATTTATTTGCTGGGGCAATAATTAATAATAAAGGTTTATCAGCTGGGATAGTATCTAGACGTTTAAGATTAAATCAAAATGCCAATGTTCAATGGGTGTTCCAAGATACAGCAAATACTGATATAACTTTATCAACAGGAACTCCGGCTGGCGGTGTTTATCCAACAGAATCAGATGTTAGATTAGGAGTAGCTTATGCAGCAAGTCCGACAAGATATGGAACGTGTGCAGTACCTTTGCCGCAGTATGTTAGTCAGGGAGTTGCAACGGGATCAACAGTTGGTACGGCATACATTAATGCTGCCGATGTTTGGAATGTTCTTAGCTCAAGCATAACAACAGCCGGAAGCATAGGAGAGCGATTGAAAGTAGCGTCAACAGTAGAGACAACAGGAGACCAATTAGCAGCTTATATAGTTTAATTATGTGGGAAAACCTATCAGAGATTTTAAAAGCAATCAATAAATTAAGGTTCAAAATTATAATTATATTATTCTTTACAATCTTGATTTATTGGTTTAAATCTGACATTTCAAAATTGATCACAGCGGAAAAGATTAATAAAGACATTAACAACAATGTGTTAATTAACAAGATGCTTAATGATTTAATGTTTAAGTACTCAGCGGATAGGGCATATATATTTCAATTTCATAATACTATCAAGTTTTATGACGGGACTCATAAAAATCACCAATCTTGCACCTTTGAGGTGGTTAATTTAGGGATCTCACGTGTATCAAGTCAACAGCAAAATATACCGGTAAGCCTTTTTCCGGTATTCCTTCAAGACGTAATGTTTAATAAGATGCACTACCAAAACATTATTAATATGGAGGAGACTACAACAAGGATAGAGCTGAGCAATCAAGGGGTTAAATCGTTATACATAGCGCCATATTTTAAAGACGGGCAGTTTGTGGCCTATATCGGGTTAGATTACGTTAAAGATACAATGAAAACAAATATTAATTACTTACAATTTCAGGGATACACTAATCAAATAGGTAACTTATTAACTGAATAATGGAAAATATATCAAAACATATAACGTTTACAGAGGCTACACATTCACCAACAGCGGCAAAACTAGGTATTAACAACAACCCGGACAAAGCGCAGTTAGAAGCAATGATATTAGTTGCTGAAAAATGTTTTGAGCCACTAAGAACTTGGTATGGGAAACCGATTAAGGTAAACAGTTTCTTCCGAAGCGATCTTTTGAATCGGGCGGTCAAGGGGTCATTAACCAGCCAGCACAAAAAAGGTGAAGC
>NZ_JBIIAY010000232.1:0-2802 GCF_044239655.1 Brevundimonas sp. | reverse complement strand
CGCAGAAGTGAAATCGAGTCTCGCAAAGAGTGGTGGGGACGGAGCAGCAATCCGAATCCGCAAGGTGTTGGCGAACGAGCAGCTCGTCGATGAATCAAACGTTGACGCTGTTCGCACGGTGTTGCGCACGTGGGGTACTGACTGGAAGCTGCGCGAGCTTGTTGCTGATGATGTTGCATGGGACGACGCTGTTGATTCGGTGTTTGAGCATCGAGAGATGTTGAAGAGCGCTGATGGCAGAACGGTGCTGCTGGTCTGGAAAGCGGCGGCGTTGATACAGGGCGTTGCAGAACATGGCGATAGCGATGTTGTGGGGCTTGACGTGCAGGCGCGCGTGGGTGACGCGCGAAAGCGAATGATTGCGGCAGTCGTCGGGGTTGAGGTACTTCACGCAATCTGGGATGACGGCAAGGACACTGCCATCTCTCCTGCGGAACGAATTGCGGCGACGATGCTAACCAAGCGTGAGGATGTCGGGCTGGCTTTGGCATGGGCGGAAAGAGTCGGGATCTTCACCGTCCGGGGAACCCATGCAGGCAGCCCGAGGCGAAGCATCCGGTCACTCAGTAGCAGAGAGATGAACCGCGTTGCTCACCAGTACGCCAGCTCCATCGACGCGCTTGTCGAATCGATGACAGGAGAGCCGGTAAGCGTCGTTGCCATGCTCGATGCGGAACGCGCGAAGAGAGAACTCCGCCGTCTCAGCGAGCCAATAGCCGTCGAGGTCGATGAACGGCTGGAAGCACGCAAGGCTCGCGCCGAGGTTCAGCGCGAAGTCGATGCGCGCAAAGAGAGCACGCCTCGCGGCGTGATGCGAGGACTCAACATAGGGGTGACCGGCTACGTAGTCGCCGACCTCATTATCGGCGCTGATGCAATCGCATGGAGCGCCTCCGTTCCCCGACCAGAGGGCACGCTGAATGCACCACTGTGGTTGGCGATGCTTCGTGGCTCATTGGGTATCAAAGCGTCGAAGAACATCACCAGTTCACGACTCGGAGCGTTCGGCGACAAGACCCTCGAACGACTCAATCAGGGTGAACTGCTCTCGGACATGCTCGCCCTGATTGGCACGTGGGATGGCTGGCAGAAGCGCGAGGCTCGATTGGCGGAATGGGCAGCCGGTGTCCCGGCTCGAAGCGCTGCTCGGAAAGAGTGGGAAGCAAGCAAGAACGCTGCTGAATCCACCGTCAATTCACTACTCGCAGTGACCGGGCGCATTCCCAAGCCGAACGCGTCGATAGCCGACAAGGAGGCATGGGAAGCCAAGGCGCGTGAGCTGGTCGAAGCGGCAAACCTCGATGGCGCGTGCGAGTTCACCACGAGCAAGCGTCTCGCTCGTCGGATGGAATCGAAGGGGTGGAGCGGTGCGGAAGCGAGGTACGCGGCGAATGCGGTCTTCGACATCATCACGCTCGATGGAGCCGACGTGGCAGGCGAGCTGTCAGAGGTCATCATCTGATGCGCGTCCTTGAACTAGCAATTTGGGAGCTGTTGCCGAGAACCGCATTCGCCGCGGTGGAGTGAAGAGAAGAAGCCGGATTGTCGTAGGTCTGGTGCACACTAATGCGCCGCGATCAGGTTACGAGAGGACTGTCCATGCCCCAGCCAGAGGAAGTCCCCGTCACCACCGCCGACCCGCGCACGGTGCTGGCGTTGTCCATCATCGACGGCGCGAAAGCATCCGGTTTCGCACGCGCTATCAACCCTTTCACCAAGGAGCCTCGGGCAGGCGACTACATGCTTCTTGCGGCGCGCTCGGTGTCTAAGGAACTCAATCCTCGCCGCCTCACCATCGCACTCACGGATGGCGGCAGCGCGAGCTACCTGCTTGTGCGAGAGCCTGTGAGTTGCAACTGGATGGCGGTGGAGAACTTCGGTCACGCTGACCGGGATTTCTCAAACGATGTCTTTGACTTGCTGTGGCTGAGTCGCCCGTTTTCGACCTACGCGACGCGCGATGAGTTGATGGAGGTCGTCCTCCTTCATCACGGATTCCTTGCACCTTGGATGGCGACTCGTCGAGCAGGGCTTACCGCGAGGCTTCGGCTCGACCAGCGATGGCTCCGTTGGCGCAAGGCGTTTCTTGACGCGAGCGATTTCAATACCTACCACTGCCCCGGTTGTGACGACTGTGATGGCGGCGTGGGCACGGTTCACCGGTTGTTCCGTGAACCCAACGTGGATCTCTAAGAGGAGTTACGTTCCTGTTTTATTACTTTTCAGAAACTCTTAAAATGTGATGCAGCATGGTTTATTCTTGTTATAGGAAATCTACAAAAGAACGTAGAGATTCCAAACAGGAGCACCAATGTCAAAGTCATCACTCAACCCATTCAGCGACCTAGCCGAAAACAGCGTCATGCAGACCGTCGCGGTCACCGTGAGCGCCATCATGAGCACCGCGCTCATTACTGGTCTTGCCACGACGATGAGTGCGGGCAGCTCCATCACCGCTGAATCTATCGCTCAGACCCAGAGCATCATCGCCGTCAGCTACCTCGACCGTGAGCTGAGCGAAGCCATCGAGGTCGTCGAATCCACGCCTCACCGCGTAACTGCGCTCAACGGTGAAGGGGATTGCGTGAGCTACTCACTCGACCTCGACTCAGACCGCGACCTCAATCTCGTGCGCTCAACGGGTGGCTGCGACGGCTTCCTCCCTACACGCGACGTGCTCGTGAAACGTATGAGCGAGGAGAGCCGATTCACCTATCTCAACCTCGCCAGTCTCCCACTCGTGAACGGCACTCCAGTGGGCACGTGCGACAGCAGCTTCACGGCAGCGGAATGCGCCTCGAC
>NZ_JBIIAY010000208.1:0-2811 GCF_044239655.1 Brevundimonas sp. | reverse complement strand
CCGCCTGATTGGAGTGGACGACTGCCAGGTTCTGGGGTCGTTGGCCCGATGTCTGGCAATCCCGAAATGGGAACGAGATCACGTCGCTCTGGGCGATGGTGAGCGACAGCTACTGAGGGTGTGGCTTCCTGTGCGCCTACAGAGCATTCTACACGACCCTTCCATCTCCCCTAACTAGGACGAATAGCTGGCCAGCGAGCGACATGAGCGGTTCTATAGACGGTTCAAAGCGTACCCTTTCTGGGGGATTGTCACTGTCTGAGTTCCATGGCGACGCTGTGCCACAAACTGTGACACATCGGTGTGCGCTCCTTCGCTAGTCCTCTATATAAATCAATGCATTGAGTGAGTGAGAAATGCGCTACTTCCCATCCTCTCGGGTGCGCCACTTTTTCCTACAGATAGGCCCCGACCGCCCAGGGGACGAACTCGTTGTCGCCGATGCCGAGCGCCTCGGATTTCGACGGCTCGCCGGACGCCACCGCCAGCATCCGCGCGAAGATTTCGGCGCCGACATCGGCGATCGGCGTGCCGGTCAGGACAGGGGAGGCGTCGATGTCCATGTCCTCGTCCATCCAGGACGCCAGCTTGGCGTTCGAGGCCACCTTGATCGACGGTGCGGGCTTGGCCCCGAAGACCGAGCCCCGGCCCGTGGTGAAGACGATCAGATTGGCCCCCGAGGCGATCTGGCCCGTCGCCGAACAGGGATCGTAGCCCGGGCTGTCCATGAAGGTCAGGCCCGGCGACGCCAGCGGCTCCGCGTATCCGATCACGTCGTTCAGCGGCGTCGATCCCGACTTGGCCACGGCACCCAACGACTTCTCCAGAATGGTGGTCAGCCCCCCCTTCAGATTGCCGGGCGAGGGGTTGTTGTTCAGCTCCATCCCGTGCCGGTCGGCATAGGCGCGCCACCATTCCAGACGGGCGTTCAGCTTGTCTGCCACTCCCTGCGACACCGCGCGACGCAGCAGCAGATGCTCGGCACCCCAGATCTCGGGCGTCTCCGACAGCATGGCCGAGCCGCCGTGCGCGACCAGCAGATCGACCGCCGCCCCCAGCGCCGGATTGGCCGTGACGCCGGACCATCCGTCCGACCCGCCGCATTGAAGACCGACCGTCAGGTGCGAGGCCGACACCGTCTGGCGCTGGACCTTCGACGCCTCGTCCACGAGGTCGCGCACGATCCCGATCCCGGCCTCGATGGCGCGGGCGGTGCCCCCCGCCTCCTGGATGGTCATGGCCCGCAGGGTGGTGCCGGTCTCCAGCCCCGTCTTCGACAGCCAGTCGGGAATCTGGTTCGCCTCGCACCCCAGTCCGACGATCAGGATGGCCGCGAAATTCGGATGCCGCGCATAGCCGGCCAGGGTCCGCTGCAACAGTTCCACATCGGTCGACAGGGACGACCCGCCGCATCCGCCCTGATGGGTGAAGGCCACCACCCCGTCCACACCCTCGGGCAGGCCCGAATCCGGGAATGCATCGGCGATCCGCCGCGCCACCGTCGCCGAACAGTTCACGCTGGTCAGAACGCCGATATAGTTGCGCGTCCCGACCCGGCCGTCCTTGCGCACGATGCCCTGGAAGGTCGCACCGGTGAGCGGTGCCGGTGCCCGGACATCGGCCCCGACCTCCGCCTCGCGCCCGTCGTCGGCCATGGCCAGGTTGTGGACGTGGACATGATCCCCCGCCGCGATGGGAACCCGCGCCCGCCCGATCACCTGCCCATAGCGCCGTACCAGCCCGCCCTGCGCCACCGCATGACGCGCGACCTTGTGCCCCTGGGCGATATCCGCCGTCGCAGGCACGGCCAGCCCCTCCGGCGTCTCACCGGCCGCGACGTCGTCGAGCGCCACGGCGATGTCGTCGATGGGATTGAGGATCAGGACACGGCTCATCCCGCCTCTTTGCCACCGGTGGACATGTTGCGCAAAGTCAGAGGCGGCATCGATCCCTTTCGACAGCTTCGACGTCGATGATTGGGTTCATCACGATTTCGGATGATCAGGCCTGCGCCATGTTCCGGTTTCGTTTCGGCCCGAGTCTCGCTATCTAGGCACCGTGACCCCCACCACCCTCGCCCCCAATGCACTGACCGGCACCGAGCCGTGGCTGGTCCTGCCGGCGGCGCTGGCTGTGCCGCCCGGCGCGGGGGCGATCTGTGACGAAGAGGGGGCGCGGCGGATCGGGCGGGGGGCGGCCGAGGGGGTGTTCACGACCCAGGCCGTGCTGGTCGCTCATGCCAGTCTGACGGCGCGGCGGCTGGGGTTGTCGCCGCCTGCGCGGTCGCCGGACCTGCTGGATGTGCTGGAGCTCCACGCCTTCGTCCGCCCGGCGCGGTTCTGCGCGCCGTCGCCGAGCGGGCTGGCCCTCGCGCTGGGCCTGTCCGAACCGAAAGGCGCTGAAGCCCAGGCCGAGGCCCTGCGTCATGCGGCCGGGGCCCTGCTGCGTGAACTGGCCGACCCGGCCTATCCGCACCGCGAGGACGCCTTCACCCTGGCCGAGACGCTGGGGCGGGCCCAGTGGGCCTGGGCCTGGCGGGTATCGGGCGCGCTCCAGCACGCGCCGATGCGCGAGCGGAAATATCGCGGCTCGGGCCTCGACGCCTGGTCGCGCCTGCCGGAGTGGGAGGACGAGGCCCCGCGCGGCGAGGCGGGGTCGGCGGCCGTCGACAGCGAATCTGCCCGCATCCGTCTGGCCAAGCTGCTTCAGGCCTCGGGCCTGGACGAGACCCGCCCGACCCAGTCCGACTATGCCGCCGAAGCCGCCTATGCCTTTTCGCCCCGCAACGAAGAGGGGCGGCCCCGCGTCCTG
>NZ_JBIIAY010000104.1:0-11222 GCF_044239655.1 Brevundimonas sp. | reverse complement strand
GCGCTCAAGGTCGGCGACATCGGCCTCAGAGCCGCGTCGGCCTTCGTGCTGGCTCCCGCTGCGGTCCTGGCGACCTGGGCCGGCGGCTTGTGGTTCCTGGCCCTGATCCTGCTAGCCTGTGGCCTCATGGCGGTCGAATGGGGCCGGATGAGCGCCCCGGCGGCCTGGCGCGGATCCGCCGTCGCGGTCGGCCTGGCCCTGTTCGTCGCCGTCGGGGCGACCCATGTCGGCCAGCTTTCGTTCGCTCTGGTCATGCTGGTCTTCGGGGCTGCAGCCGCCGGTCTATTCATGCGAGCACGCGGCCAACTGGCGCTCAACGCCGCCTATGGCGTGCTCTACCTCGGATGGCCGGTCATCCTGCTGATCTGGCTGCGTGACGGTCACGACAAGGTGGGGCTGCACTGGACCGTGCTGGTGTTCGCGGTGACCTGGTCGGCAGACATCGTGGCCTATCTGGCCGGCAGCCTGTTCGGCGGACCCAAGCTGTGGCCGCGTCTGTCGCCCAAGAAGACATGGTCTGGCTTCATCGGTGGCCTCGCAGCCGGGATGCTGGCCGGCGGCGGCATCGCGCTCTGGCTGGAGATGGGCCGGCTCAACGTCTTTTGGGGCATGGTCCTGGGCCTCGCCGCCGCCCTGGCCACCATGGCCGGCGACCTGTGGGAGTCGGCGCTGAAGCGACGGTTCGGGGTCAAGGACGCGGGCACCATCATTCCCGGCCATGGCGGTCTGCTGGACCGGGTCGATGGCCTGATGTTCGCAGTCGTGGTGGTCGCCGCCGGTCGCTGGCTGGTCATGCTAGTCGAGCGAGGCGTGCTGTGATCCGCCGTCGCGTCAGTGTCCTGGGCTCGACGGGCTCGGTCGGCTGTTCGACACTGGATCTGATGGATCAGGCCGAGGTCGCGGGAACCGGCACCTTCGACGTCGAGGTCCTGACCGGCGGCGGCAATGTCGCCCGGCTCGCCGAACAGGCGCGTCGGTGGAAGCCCCGCCTTGTGGTCATCGCCGATCCCGCCCGCCTGCCGGACCTTCGCAACGCTCTCGCCGGAACCGGTATCGAGACGGCAGCCGGTGACGCCGCCGTCGTCGAGGCCGCGACCCGTCCCGTCGACTGGATCATGGCCGCCATCGTCGGCGCGGCCGGCCTGCGCTCGACCTGGGCAGCGGCGGCGACGGGCGCGACCCTGGCCCTGGCCAACAAGGAAAGCCTGGTCTGCTGCGGGCCCCGGCTGATCGAGCGGGTCCGGTCCAGCGGCGGCCGACTGATCCCCGTCGATTCAGAGCATTCTGCGATCTTTCAGGTCTTCCCGGCCGAAGCCCCCGAACGTGTGGCCAGGCTGATCCTGACCGCTTCGGGCGGTCCCTTCCGCCAGACCAGCCTGGCCGACATGGCACGGATGACGCCGGAACAGGCCGTGGCCCACCCCAACTGGTCGATGGGTGCCAAGATCTCGATCGACAGCGCCACCATGGCCAACAAGGGGCTGGAAACGATCGAGGCCGCCTATCTGTTCGACATGACCGCCGACCGGATCAATGTCGTGGTGCATCCCGAATCGATCATTCATTCCATGGTCGAGTACGTCGACGGCTCGACCCTGGCCCAGATGGGGCCGCCGGACATGAAGACGCCGATCGCCTGTGCCCTGGCCTGGCCCGACCGCCTGGCCTGGCCGGCACCCAGGCTGGATCTCGCCGCGCTCGGCCGGCTGACCTTCGAGGCCCCCGACGAGACCCGCTTTCCGGCCCTGAAACTGGCGCGCGAGGCCCTGTCGGCCGGGGGCACGGCACCGACGGTGTTCAACGCCGCAAACGAGGTCGCGGCCTATGCCTTCCTCGACAGGAAGCTTGGCTTTCTCAATATTGCCGCAGTCGTCGCCGAAACCCTTGAGCGCACGACGTGCGAGGGGATGACATCGGCTTCCGACGACGCCTGCGACGCGGCCCTGGCCGTCGACGCCGAGGCCCGCCGGATCGCCCGCGCCATCATCGAGCGCCGCGCGATGGCCGCGTAAGGCCGGACGGAGATCTGAAACGCCAATGCTGAACGTCCTGGGTCAGATCCTGATCTACATCGTGCCGTTTCTGCTCGTGCTGACGTTCATCGTCACGATCCACGAACTCGGCCACTACGGGGTCGCCCGTCTGTTCAAGGTCAAGATGGACCGGTTCGCCATCGGCTTCGGCCGCGCCCTGTTCAGCCGTACAGACAAGCGCGGCGTCGAATGGCGCATCGGCTGGATCCCAGCCGGTGGCTATGTGAAATTCTCCGGTGACCTCGACGCCTCCAGCGTGCCGGATGCCGCAGGTCTGGCCGAGCTTCGCCAGCGCGTGATCGCGGAGGATGGCCCCGCCGCCGTCCGCGACTATTTCCACTTCAAGCCGGTCTGGCAGCGCGCGCTGATCACCGCCGGGGGCCCCGCCGCCAACTTCATCCTGGCCATCGTCATCTTCACCGTCCTGTTCGCCACCTTCGGCGACCAGATCAGCCCGCCGCGCGTGGTCAATGTGATGCCGGGATCGGCCGCCGCCAGCGCGGGCTTCCAGCCCGGCGACCTGATCCTCGAGGCCAACGGCGACCCGGTACGGCGGGGCGAGGACGTGATCCGCGTCGTGACCCTGAACTCCGCCACCCCGGTCCGTTTCGTCGTCGAGCGGGGCGGCCACCGCGTGCCCCTGATCGCCACCCCGGTCCGCACCCTGACCGAGGACGCGGTGGCGGGCCAGATCAAGGTGGGCCGCATCGGTCTTGAGATGGGCTATCGCCGCGACGAAATCCGCGCCATCCGCTACAACCCGATCGAGGCCGTGGGCGCTGCCGTGCGCCAGACGGGCGACGTCCTGAGCACCACCTTCACCTATATCGGCCGCATCTTCAGCGGGCGAGAGTCGGGTGACCTGCTCAACGGCCCCCTCGGCATCGCCAAGGCCGCAGGCGGCATCAGCCAGCAGGCCACGGCCGGAGAGGCCCCCGCAGGTCTCAAGGCCGCCAACCTCGCCCTGACGCTTATCCAGTTCGCCGCCATACTTTCGATCGGAATCGGCTTCATCAACCTGATGCCCATCCCCGTCCTGGACGGAGGTCACCTGGTTTTCTACGCCTACGAAGCTGTGGCGAAGAAACCCGTGGCGGCCAAGGTTCAGGAGGCGGGGTACCGGGTCGGTCTTGCTTTGCTGGCGGGTTTGATGTTGTTCGCCACCTGGAACGACTTGCAGAAGCTGAACCTGTTCAAATTCCTCGGCGGGCTCGTCAGTTGAGCCTACGCCAGCCCCCGATGGTTTCCCGAATGACGATGACCGATACGCGCGCTTTCGCAACCCTGGCCGCCCGTTCGCGGGCCCCGCTTTGCAGCGTGACCGCGCTCGTCGTTGCGGCAGGCCTCGCCACGACCGCCCAGGCCCAGACCGCGCCTCCCGCGCCCGCCATCTCGCCCCAGCCGCTGGCCGCCGCGCCCCAGGCCGCACCGGCACCGCGCCCGGCCGAGACCGGCGTCGTCAACCGCATCCTGGTCAATGGCAACCAGCGGATCGACCAGACCACGGTCCTGTCCTATCTGCCGATCCAGCCGGGCGACACGGTCGATCCGGTCGTTCTGGACGTCGCCCTGCGCACCCTTCAGCGCACGCAGCTGTTTGCCGACATCCAGCTGGGGCTCCAGCCGAACGGCGATCTGGTCGTCTCGATCGTCGAGAACCCGATCATCAACCAGATCGTGTTCGAGGGTAACTCGGCCCTTAGCGAGAAGAAGCTGACCGAAGAGGTCACCCTGTCACCGCGCGGCATCTACACCCGCGCCAAGGTTCAGGAGGACGTCGGCAAGATCATCGAGCTGTACCGCCTGTCGGGCCGGATCTCGGCGACCGTCTCGCCCAAGCTGGTCCAGCTGGAACAGAACCGCGTCGACGTGATCTTCGAGATCAACGAGGGCCCCGAGACGGGCCTTCAGGCCATCACCTTCATGGGCAACACCGCCTATTCGGATTCCGAACTGCGCGAGGTCATGGTGTCCAAGGAGTCGGCCTGGTACCGGCTGTTCAGCTCCAACGACAACTACGACCCCAATCGGCTGGACTACGACCGCGAGCAGCTGCGGAAATTCTACACTAACCGGGGCTACTACGACTTCCGCGTCGTGTCGGGTGTCGCCGAACTGGTGCCCGACGACTCGGCTTTCGGCATCACCCTGACGGTGGATGAAGGCGACAAGTACAATTTCGGCGAGATCAGCGTCGTCACCGAGAACGACCGCCTGAACGCGGACTTCCTCAAGCTGCTGATCCCGATCAAGACCGGCGACCTCTACGAAAGCGACAAGATCGAGAGCTCGGTCGACGCACTGACGTTCGCAGCGGGTTCGGCGGGCTATGCCTTCGTGGACATCCGACCGACCTATCGGGCCAACCCAGAGACCAATCTGGTCGACGTGACCTTCAACATCTCCGAGGGCCAGCGCGTCTACATCGACCGCATCAACGTCGTCGGCAACAACCGCACCCTGGACTATGTCGTGCGTCGCGAGCTGATGCTGACCGAGGGCGACGCCTTCAACCGCACCCTGGTCGAGCGGTCTCGCAACAACCTGCGGGCCCTGGGCTTCTTCAAGGACGTCGAGATCAAGGAAGAGCGCGGCTCGGCCCCCGACCGCTCTGTCGTCAACGTCACCGTGACCGAACAGCCGACTGGCGAACTGTCCGTCGGTGCCGGCTTCTCCTCGGCCGAGAGTTATACGATCAACCTCGGCATCACCGAACGCAACTTCCGCGGCCGGGGCCAGAACGTCGTGGCCCGCGCCGAATGGGGCTCGCTGCGCCAGCAGATCGACTTCCGCTTCACCGAGCCGAAGTTCCTTGGCCGTGACGTGGGAGCCGGCTTCGACCTGTTCCACTCGCGCTACGACTTCCAGGAAGAATCCTCGTTCGACTACCGCTCGACCGGCGCGGGTGTTCGCCTGTCCTTCCCGATCAACGGCTATACCCGGCTGTCGACCCGCTACTTCATCAAGGACGACGAAATCATCGTCCCGACCGGCTACTGCGCCACCGGCGGTTCCGGCTCACGCGCCCTGTGCGAACAGGTCGGGGCGTCGCTGAACTCGTCGGCCGGCTATACGATCGGCATCGATCGTCGCAACGACCCGATCCGTCCCACCCGGGGCTGGTCCGGCACCTTGCGCCAGGACCTGGCCGGGATCGGCGGCGACGTGAACTACGTGAAGACCGAGGTCGAGGGCACCGTCTACTACGGCATCACCCCCAGCTGGATCGTCTCCGTGGCGGGTTCGGCCGGCTATGTCGGCGGCTGGGCCGGTGACGCGGTCCGGATCAACGACCGCTTCTTCCGTGGCGGCAACACCTTCCGTGGCTTCGAGACGGCCGGCATGGGTCCGCGCGACCTGACCACCAACGACGCGCTCGGCGGCAATTTCTACGCCGTGGGCACGGTCGAGCTGACGGTGCCGAACTTCCTGCCCGACACCTATGGCATCCGCACCTCGCTGTTCGCCGATGTCGGGACCCTGGGCGTGCTCGACGACCGCTACACCATCACCTCGACCGGCGCGCTGGACCCGAATATCGTCGACGACATGTCGTTGCGCGCCGCCGCCGGTGTCAGCATCCACTGGAGGTCGCCGATGGGACCGATCCGGTTCGACCTGTCCAAGATCCTCAAGAGCGAGGACTACGACCGCACCGAAACCTTCCGCTTCTCGACCTCCACCCAGTTCAACTAAACCGACGGTCAAAACGACCGCACAAAGGCCTGTCATGAAATTTCTCGCCATCGGCGCCGTCGCGCTGGCTTCGCTCGTCGCTACTGCCGCTTCGGCCCAGACCGCCGGTCCGGCCAACGTCGGCCCCGCCATCCCGGGCGTCTGCGTCTATTTCAACCAACAGCTTCTGGCCCAGTCGACCGTCGGTCAGTCGGTCCAGGCCCGCATGCAGCAGCTTGCCACCGAGGTCGAAGGCGAGCTGACGCCCTACGCCACCACAATCCAGACCGAGGCCCAGGCGCTCCAGTCCGGTGCCGCCGCGATCCCGGCCGACCAGCTCCAGACCCGCCGTCAGCAACTGCAGCAGCGTGTGCAAGAAGCCCAGCAGCTGGAAGAAACCCGTCGCAACGAACTCCAGTACACCCTCAGCGAACAGCGTCGTCAGATCTCGGCCGCCGTCGAGCCGATCCTGGTCGCCGTCTATCAGGAAAAGGGCTGCGGCATCCTGATCGACCGCGAGAGCGTCTTCATCATGAACCCGGCCATGGACGTGACCGGTGACGTCATCGCCCGCCTGAACACCGCCATGCCGTCGCTGAGCTTCAACCGCCTGCCGGTGCCGGTCCAGCAAGCCCAGTAAGCGGGCCACGCCATGCCCGATCCGCGCTTCTTCGAGACCGGCCCGTCCCTGACGGTCGCCGAACTCGCCGCCCGGATCGGCGCAGAGGTCATACGGGGCGGCGACGTCGTGCTTTCGGCCGTTGCCCCCCTGGCCTCCGCTGACGGAAAGGCCCTGGCCTTCATGGCCGACCGCCGCTTCGCCGAAGCGCTCGCCGTCACACGGGCCGGATGCGTGATCGTGCCCCCGGCCATGGTCGAGGCGGCACCGACCGCAGCCGCCGTCCTGTCATCACGTGAAGCCCAGGCGTCCTGGGCCCGCGCCTCGACCCTGTTTCACCAGCCACGCCACATCGATGGCGTTTCCACGCCTGACGAAGCCTGTGAAGACGCCTCCGTCGTGCTTGAACCCGGCGTGGTCCTGGGGGAGGCCGTCCGTATCGGACGCGGCACCCGCATCGGCGCGAACACCGTCATCGGCACCGGGGTCCAGATCGGCCGCGACTGCGTTATCGGAGCCAACGCCTCGATCGCCTTCGCTCTGATCGGTGACCGGGTGAAGCTCTACGCCGGGGCCCGCATCGGCGAGGCGGGCTTCGGCGCCGCCGGATCCAGCACCGGTCCCGTCGACATCCCCCAGCTCGGCCGCGTGATCCTTCAGGACGGCGTGACCATCGGTGCCAATACCTGCATCGACCGTGGGGCCTATGACGACACGGTCATCGGCGAGAATTCCAAGATCGATAACCTGTGCATGGTCGGTCACAACTGCGTTCTGGGCCGCAATGTCCTGATCGCGGCGCAGACGGGCCTGTCGGGCTCCGTGACCGTCGGCGACAACGTCCTGTTCGGCGGTCAGGCGGGCGTCGGTGACCACATCAGTATCGGCGACGGTGCCCGCGTCGCGGCCGGGGGCGGGGTTCTGTCCAACGTTCCGGCTGGCGAGACCTGGTCCGGATATCCGGCCCGGCCCCTGCGTCAGTTCTTGCGCGAGACGATCTGGCTGTCCAAACAGGCCGGGAGCAAGACACGACCAAGGGAATCAGAGGGATGAGCGACGTCTCCGCCATCAACGACCGCATCGACTATGCCGAGGTCATGCGCCGCCTGCCGCACCGCTATCCCTTCCTGCTGATCGACAAGGCCGAGGATTTCGTGCCCGCGACCTCGATCACCGGCATCAAGAACGTCACGCATAACGAGCCCTTCTTCCAGGGGCATTTCCCGATCGACCCGGTCATGCCCGGCGTCCTGATCGTCGAGGCCATGGCCCAGACCGGTGCCCTGCTGATGTCCAAGACCATGGACGTCGCCGTCGCCGACAAGGTCATCATGTTCATGTCGATCGACGGCGTCCGGTTCCGCAAGCCCGTCCGGCCCGGCGATCAGCTGCGCATGAAGGTCATCGTCACCCGTGCCCGGGGCGACGCCTACAAGTTCCGGGGCGAGACCTTCGTCGACGACAAGCTGGCGGCCGAGGCGGAATTCATGGCGATGGTGGTCAAGGTCGACCAGCCAGCGACATGAGTACGATCCACCCGACGGCCATGGTCCACCCGTCCGCCGAACTGGCCGACGGCGTGCAGATCGGCCCCTGGTGTACGGTCGGTCCCGGCGTCGTCCTGGCCGAGAACGTGACGCTGGTCAGCCATGTGGTGCTGCAACAGGACACGACGGTCGGCACCCGCAGCACCATCCACCCCTTCGCCGTCATCGGCGGCGACCCCCAGCACAACGGCTACAAGGGCGAGCCGGTGCGTCTCGAGATCGGCGCGGACAACAGCATCCGCGAGCACTGCACCTTCAACCGGGGCACGCCGCAAGGCTCGGGCATCACCCGCGTCGGCTCCAACGGCCTGTTCATGACCGGGGCCCACGTCGGCCATGACGCCGTGGTCGGCGACAATGTCGTCATGGCAAACAACGCCACGCTCGGCGGCCACGCGCAAATCGGCGACAAGGTCTTCCTCGGCGGCCTGTGCGCCGTGCATCAGAACGGCCGGGTGGGGCAGGGGGCGATCGTCGGCGGTCTGGCGGCCGTGACCCGCGACGTCATCCCCTACGGCTCGGCCTGGGGCAATCATGCTCGCCTGCACGGGCTCAACCTGATCGGCCTGAAGCGCAAGGGCTATGGCAAGGACGCGGTGCGCCGCCTGCTGGCCGCCTTCCGCGACCTTTTCGAGGGTCAGGGTGTCTTCGCCGACCGCCTGGACGGTGTCGAACAGACCTACGCCGACCTGCCCGAGATCATGGAGATCGTGGCCTTCATCCGCGACGGCGGCAAGCGCCCGCTCTGCCTCCCGGGCGACTGACGCCGTGACCGCGCCCAGGCTCGGCCTGATCGCCGGCGGCGGCGCGCTTCCCCTGGCCATCGCCGCCCGGTGCGAGGCCGAGGGCCGTTCGTTGTTCGTGATCCGCCTGACCGGTTTCGCGGATCCGCATCTGGTCCGCTATCCGGGCGCAGACATCGGCATGGCCGAACTGGGCAAGGCGCTGGCGGCTTTGAAATCCGCCGGCTGCGGCGCGGTCTGTTTCGCCGGCACGGTCAACCGCCCCGACTTCAAGTCGCTGAAGCCCGACCTCAAGGGCGCGACCCTGCTGCCCGGCATCATCGCGGCGGCGACGAAAGGTGACGACGCCCTGCTGCGCAAGATCCTCTCGGTGTTCGAGAACGAGGGTTACGCCGTCGAGGGCGCCGACGACATTCTCGGCGGCGAGACCCTGTCACAGGGTGCGCTCGGCGCGTTCACGCCCACGCCGGACCAGCTAGACGATCTCAGGAAAGCGCTGCATGTCGCGGAAAAGGCCGGTGAACTGGACATCGGCCAGGGTGCCGTCGTCTGCGACGGCCTTGTCCTTGCCGTGGAGGCGCAGGAGGGCACCGACGCCATGCTGAACCGCGTCGCCGCCTTGCCCGCAGACCTGCGCGGTTCACCGGCCGCTCCGAAAGGCGCCCTCGGAAAGGCCCCCAAGCCGATCCAGGACCTGCGCGTCGACATGCCCGTCATCGGCACCCGAACCCTGGAACTCGCCGCTGCCGCCGGATTGGCCGGCGTCGGCGGTGTCGCGGGCCGGCTGATCCTGATCGACCGCGCGGCCCTGATCGAGACGGCGGACAGGCTCGGGCTGTTCGTCTGGGGCGAGACGCATGGTGAGTGATACGTCCTTCCTTCTCCCCTTGTGGGAGAAGGTGGCCGGCGGAGCCGGTCGGATGAGGGGTCACGCCAAAGACAACAGTGAGGGATTCAGGCCTCAAGTCGGGTCCACGGTCCGTGTGACCCCTCATCCGTCAGCCTTCGGCTGCCACCTTCTCCCGCAAGGGGAGAAGGAAGGTCGGACAGTCTGGTCATGAAAATCATGCTCGTCGCCGCCGAGGCGTCCGGAGACGCGCTCGGAGCCGGTCTCGCCAAGGCCTTGAAATCCCATCATCCCGACATCGCCTTCGTCGGTGTCGGCGGGCCGAAGATGGCGGCCGAGGGCATCGACAGTCCCTTCGACATCGCCCAGTTGTCGATCCTGGGCTGGATCGAGGGTCTGCGTGCGCTGGACCGGGTCAAGGCCCGCGTCACCGACACCGTGGCCCTGGCGGTGCGGGAACGGCCCGACGCCGTCGTCCTGATCGACAGTTGGGGCTTCACCATCCGGGTCGCCAAGGCCCTGCGTCAGGCCCTGCCGGGCGTGCCCCTGATCAAGTATGTCGGGCCCCAGGTCTGGGCCTCGCGCCCCGGTCGGGCGAAGACCCTGGCCGCTACCGTCGACCACCTGCTGGCCCTCTACAGCTTCGACGCCCCCTGGTTCGAGGCGGAAGGCCTGCCAACCACGGTCGTCGGCTCGCCCGCCCTGCACATCGACATGACCCAGGCGGACGGGGGCCGCTTCCGCACCGCGCGCCACATCGTCCCCGACGCGCCCCTACTGCTGGTCCTGCCCGGCAGCCGCCCGTCCGAGATCGGCCATATGACCCCGGTCTATGAGGCCGCCGTCGCCCGGCTCAAGGCCGACGATCCCGCGCTTCAGGTCGCCGTCGTCGTCGCCGGCACGGTGGCGGAGGACGTCACCGCCCGCATCGCCACCTGGCCCTTCCGCGTCCATCTGGTGCAGGAGGCGGACAAGTACGACGCCATGCGCGCCTCCACCGTCGCCCTGGCCACCAGCGGCACGGTCTCGACCGAGCTGGCGCTGGCCGGCGTCCCCATGGTCATCGCCTACCGCTTCGGCGCGCTCAGCTATGCGATCATGAAGCCCTTCTTCACCGGCAAGTTCGCGACCCTGTTCAACACGGCCGCCGACGCCATGATCGCCCCCGAGCTGATCCAGAAGGACGCCACCCCCGAAAAACTCGCCGCCGTCGTCGCCCGCCTCCTGTCCGACCACGCCGCCCGCACCGATCAGTCCGCCCGCCAGACGGCTGCGCTCGACCTCATGGGACGCGAAGGGCGCGACCCTTCAGAGATCGCGGCGGAGGCGGTGTTGAAGGTGATCGCCGGGAAGTCTGAAGTGCGGGTCTGAAAGGACTTCCGATCTCGTCCCGTTGCGGACGTTCGGGTTGTTCGCCTTGAGGCCGCCCGCCACCGCCAGCCACCGAGCTGGTGGCGGCGCAGCCTCGCGTAATAGTTGCTCCGCCCAGGGTTTAAAGACATAGTCCGGCCGATATCGGGGGTTCACATGATCATGTATTTCGTTGCCGGCGGTATAGCGCTCGGCGTCTTCGTCATTGGATTCCTGATCGCGCTTGTTCTGCGCCGGGTTGTCCCGACCAACGAAGTTCATATCGTCCAGCGCGGGCGGTCTCGCGTCAGCTACGGTGCCAGTCAGGAAGCCGGAAACGTCTATTACGAATGGCCGGCCTTCCTGCCTAGGATTGGCGTTTTGGTGACCAAATTCCCGGTCTCCATT
>NZ_JBIIAY010000105.1:0-10931 GCF_044239655.1 Brevundimonas sp. | reverse complement strand
GCGGCAGGACCGATCAGCACGGCCTCGTCGGCCTCGCGGACATGCAGGGCGCGGGCGTCGGCCTCGGAATAGACGGCGATGGTGCGGATGCCCATCCGCTTTGCCGTACGGAAGACGCGGCAGGCGATCTCGCCGCGATTGGCGACCAGGACGGATTTGAACATGGCCATTACATCCGGAACACGCCGAACACCGTGTCCGGGATGGGGGCGTTGAGGGTGGCGGAGAGGGCGAGGCCGAGGACGTCGCGGGTCTGGACCGGGTCGATGACGCCGTCGTCCCACAGGCGGGCGGTGGCGTAGTAGGGGTTGCCCTCATCCTCGTATTTCTGGCGGACCGGGGCCTTGAAGGCTTCGGCCTGTTCGGGCGTCCAGGTGTCGGCGTCGCGGTGGACGGTGGCCAGGACCGAGGCCGCCTGTTCGCCGCCCATCACGCTGATGCGGCTGTTCGGCCAGGTGAAAAGGAAGCGCGGCGAATAGGCCCGGCCGCACATGCCGTAGTTGCCGGCCCCGAAGCTACCGCCGATCAGGACGGTGATCTTGGGAACCTCGGCGCAGGCGACGGCGGTGACCAGTTTGGCGCCGTGCTTGGCGATGCCCTCGGCTTCGTATTTCCCGCCGACCATGAAGCCCGAGATGTTCTGGAGGAACAGCAGGGGGATCTTCCGCTTGCAGGCCAGTTCGATGAAGTGGGCGCCCTTCTGGGCGCTCTCGGAGAACAGCACGCCGTTGTTGGCCAGGATGGCGACCGGATAGCCCCAGATGCGGGCGAAACCGCAGACCAGGGTCGTGCCGTACAGGGCCTTGAATTCCTCGAACTCCGAGCCGTCGGTGATGCGGGCGATGACCTCGCGCACGTCATAGGGGGCGCGCACGTCGTCGGGGATCAGGCCGTAAAGTTCCTCGGCCTCGAAGGCCGGCGCGCGGGGCTCGCGGACGTCAAGGGAGACGGTCTTGGTCGTGTTCAGGGAGGCGACGATGTCGCGCACGATCTGAAGCGCGTGTTCGTCGTTCTCGGCGACATGATCGACGACGCCGGACTTGCGGCTGTGGGTCTCGGCGCCGCCCAGTTCCTCGGCCGAGATGACCTCGCCGGTCGCGGCCTTCACCAGGGGCGGGCCGGCCAGGAAGATGGTGCCCTGGTTCCTGACGATCACCGTCTCGTCCGACATGGCGGGGATATAGGCGCCGCCCGCCGTGCACGATCCCATGACGCAGGCGATCTGGGGGATGGCCTTGGCCGACATCCGCGCCTGATTGAAGAAGATGCGCCCGAAATGCTCCCGGTCGGGAAAGACCTCGGCCTGGTGCGGCAGGTTGGCCCCACCGGAATCGACCAGATAGACGCACGGCAACTCGTTCTGCTCGGCGATCTCCTGCGCCCGCAGATGCTTCTTCACCGTCATCGGGAAGTATGCGCCGCCCTTCACCGTCGGGTCGTTGCAGACGATCATGACCTCACGCCCCGACACCCGTCCGATGCCGCAGATCATGCCGGCACCGGGAGCGCCGTCGGGGTCTTTCGCATCGCCATACATGCCGTTGGCGGCCAGCTGGCCGATCTCCAGGAAGGGCGAGCCGGGGTCCAGCAGGCGTTCGACCCGGTCCCGAGGCAACAGCTTGCCGCGCGAGACGTGCCGGTCGCGCGAGGCGTCCGAACCCCCGCGCCCGGCCTTGGCGACCTTGGCGCGCAGTTCGGCGTTGAGCGCGCGATTATGGGCGTTGAGCGCCTTGAAGGCCGCGCTGTTCGGATCGATCGAGGAGGTCAGGCGGGGCATCAGCTTCCCAGCAGTTCGCGGCCGATCAGGAAGCGGCGGATCTCGTTGGTCCCCGCGCCGATGTCGTACAGCTTGGCGTCGCGGACCAGGCGTTCGACCGGCCACTCCTTCGTATAGCCTGCACCGCCCAGGGCCTGGACCGCTTCCAGCGACACCTTCACCGCGTTCTCGGACGCCAGCAGGATCGCCCCCGCCGCATCGTAGCGCGTGGTCTTGCCCTGATCGCAGGCGCGAGCCACGGCATAGACATAGGCGCGGGCGCTGTTCAGAGCGACATACATGTCGGCGACCTTGGCCTGCATCAGCTGGAAGGAGCCGATGGGTTTGCCGAACTGTTTGCGGTCGCGAAGGTAGGGCAGGACCACATCCAGCGCTGCCTGCATGATGCCCAGCGGGCCGCCCGACAGCACGGCCCGTTCGTAGTCGAGGCCACTCATCAGGATGGCCGCGCCCTGGCCCGGTGCCCCCATGACGTTCTCGGCCGGAACCTCGCAGTCCTCGAACACCAGCTCGGCGGTGTCGGAGCCGCGCATCCCCATCTTGTCGAGCTTCTTGGAGACGCTGAACCCCTTCATCCCCTTCTCGATCAGGAAGGCGGTGACCCCGCCGTTGCCGTCGCCGGTCCGGGCATAGACCACAAGGGTGTCGGCGGTCGGCGAGTTGGTGATCCAGAATTTCGTGCCGTTCAGGATGTAGCGGTCGCCCCGCGCATCAGCCTTCGTCCGCATCGACATGACGTCGGAGCCTGACCCCGCCTCCGACATGGCCAGCGACCCCAGATGCTCGCCCGAGATCAGCTTGGGCAGATACTTCGCCTTCTGCTCTTCATTGCCCCAGCGCCGAATCTGGTTGACGCACAGGTTGGAGTGAGCGCCGTAGGACAGGCCGATCGAGGCCGAGGCGCGGGAGACCTCCTCCATCGCCACGACGTGCTCGAGATAGCCCATCCCCAGCCCGCCGTACTCCTCCTCGACCGTGATCCCGTGCAGCCCCAACTCGCCCATCTCGGGCCACAGGTCGCGGGCGAACTTATTGGTCTCGTCGATCTCGGCGGCGCGCGGTGCCAGCCGGTCGGCGGCCCAGCGGGCGGTCGTCTCCCGGATCATGTCGGCGTTCTCGCCGAGGCCGAACTCCATGGACTGCGGGGCGAAGGGAATGCTCATGAACAGGCCTGATGCGAGAGTGTCTCGTCATCCTAGCCCGACAAACCGGCCGTCGAAATTGCGAAATTCACCCCGATCGGGGGCAAATGATGCACAGGCCGACCCATTCGGGCGGCCGTGCCGACGCGATCAGTCGTCCTTGGGCTTTTCGCCCGCGTCGCTGTCGTAGCGCAGGCCAAAGCTGGTGCTTCGGCCCGGATAGACGATGCCGCTGCCCAGGAAGAAGGGATCATAGGCCCCGCGATAGCCCGGACCGTACAGCAGGGCGTCGGGGCCGCGCCCGGGATAGCCGTATCCGTAGCCGTAACCCCAGGGGCTGTTCTTCGATTCGCTGTAACTCAGATCGACGCGGCCGGTCTCGCCGATCGGGATCGAGACCCGGCCGCCGAAGGCGGTGTAGTCGCCCGACCCGACGGCGGCGAAGACCTCGCCATGCATCTTGCGGTCGTCCGGCTGGTCCCAGGGATCGCGGCCGAGGCTGTCGTCGTCGAACGGCTTGGTGTTCGCCCTGCCCTGCCCGATCCAGCCGTCGATCTGCTGGGCGGTGGTCAGGCCGTGGGGGGTGATCGTCTGGCTGGAGGCCGGAGGAATCTCGCCGGCGACGGGGGCGACGGCGTCCAGTGTCACCGATTGCCGGCCGGTCGGTGCCGTCGTGACCACGGCCTCGGGATCGTTCGCGCCCGACAGGGCGGCGGCGGCGAGGACTGCGATCAACATGCGGCGAACTCCAGCGACACAGATACCCTAGCGAACAATGCGGCCAAGGTCAGGCGTTTCCGTCTCCGCGCCGCAACGGATCGGGCAAAGGCTGGCCCTCCTCGACGAAGGTCAGGGCGACGGAGTTGATGCAGTAGCGCAGGCCGGTCGGCGGCGGGCCGTCGGGAAAGACATGGCCCTGGTGGCTGCCGCAGCGCGCGCAGGTCGTTTCGGTCCGGGTCATTCCGTAGGAGCGATCGACGATGGCGGTGACATGCGCCTCGTCCACCGGCTGGGTGAAGCTGGGCCACCCGGTGCCGCTCTCGAACTTGGTCGTGGCCTTGAACAGCGGCAGGCCGCATTCGCGGCAGCAGAAGACGCCGGGACGCTTTTCGCCCAGCAGCACGCCACAGAAGGGGGCCTCGGTCCCATGGGACAGCAGGACCCGCTTTTCTTCGGCGTTCAGGTCGGCTTCCAGCGCGACCCGCTGCCCCTCGGAAGGCGGGGTCAGGTCATAGCCGGAGGCGGAACGCGGCGGGGTCGGGACGGTCGATGTGTCGGTCATGGCTCTGAAATAGGAAAGGCCGGCCGAGGTTGCACCCCGACCGGCCCAAGTTTCCGACGCGCTCAAGTAGCGAGCGACCGCGTCGTGAGCGTAGCGCGGGCGCCTTGCGCCCACTCCGGCTACTGCATCAACGTCGCGACCCAGGCGCGAACCGCCGCCTCGTCCGCCGGGTTGCCGGTGTAGGCCAGGGGGCCCGTCGGGGTGAACGGCGTGTTGTTGGCGCGCTGGCGCGAGGTCCAGGCCTTGTGGCCATAGCTGAGGTCCGAATAGTTGGACGGCAGGCGCATGGTCGTCTGTTCGATGAAGATCGAATCCGTTGCCGTGACCGATCCCGCCAGCTTGACGTTCGGCAGGCGCGTCAGCAGGTCCAGCGTATCCAGGCAACCGCCCGAGCAGCCGCTGTCGACCAGCACGACCACCGGTCCGGCGATCGGGTTGGCGGCACCGGTGTCCGGCGTCGCGGGACGGCCGGCCAGGGTGAAGCTGCGTTGACCGGAGGCGAGCGCCGCGTCGAAGGCGGCGACGATGGCCTGGGTTTCCTCGATCACCGGCGCGCTCTCCTGAACGAAGCGCGGGTCGGCCTGCATCCGGCCCAGGGTGGCGGCGTACCACGCACGGTTTCCGGGGGTGGCGCGATAGGTGATCTCGCCGGCGGCCGGCTGGCGGCTGACGGTGAACTCGGGCGTCCAGATGCGGTTGGCCAGGCCATAGCCGCGCGCCGTCGAGGTGTAGGATTGGCCCCGCGCGCCGCGCAGATCCAGCACGAAGCCGTTGCGCAGGGCCGGGCCTTGCGCCTGGACCGCCGCGTTGAAGGCGTCCCAGCCGGCGGTGTCGGCAAACGAATGGACATGCAGCCACGGACGGCCGTTGACGGTCTCGATGCCCAGCGGGGTCGGGCCGGGCTGATAGACGGTCGAACGGTAGGCCGCTTCCAGATCCGCAATGACGGGCGGTTGCGGCGTCAGCCGGAACTCACGCGAACGACCACGGCCACCGACCTGGAAGTTACAGGCACCGGGCGTGCCGGTCGTGAAGGGGTTGTTGCGGTTCCACAGCAGGAAGGGGGCGGTGTTGATCCGGCCGGCCTCACTGGTCAGGTCGCCTTCCCAGCGATCCAGCTTGTCCTGAGCCATCTGTTCGGCGGTCTTGCCGCCGCAGTCGACGAGGACGGCACCCAGGGGCGGCGTGCCGCGAACGCCGGGCTTGATATAGGTCACGACATATTTGCCGCCGCGCCAGCCGGTCGTGAAGCCCGGCCACTGGATCGCGAAATAGGGGCTCAGGCCCTCGAAGCTGGGCGTCATGGCGATGTTGGAATCGCGGAAGCCGCGCGCATAGTAACGCATAAGATAGGCGTGGCTGTCGCCCGAGTTGACCTGGGCCACCTTGGCCATGGCGTCGGCCAGGCCTGCGTCGATCCAGCCGTTGAAGGTCTGGGCCGCGGCCCCGCCGACGACGGCCGCCGGGTGGTTGGCGCGCAGCTCATCGTGCGCAGCCTGAAGATCCTGACGCGCAAAGGCCCGGAAATCCTGGGCGGTCGCGGCCCCTGCGGCCATGGCGAGCGCCGCAAAGGCGGCGGCGGCGGTAAACAGTCGATGCATGAAAGCAGGCTCCAGAGCCGGTCACGAAGGGATGAGAGGGTTAAAGCGATCCGCGCCGGACTTGCCAAGCCCGATCCCCCGCGAAGCGACCCCAGGAGCCGATTTGTCGCGAAGATCACGGCGACAAAGGGGCGGCCGGACCGATCCGCGATTGCATATCAACGTCACGCGAGACTAGGCTGACCCGTCGCAACCCACGGTCATCGCCATGTCCAGCCTCTTTTCCGCCCAGGGCCGCATCCGGCGTAGCGAATGGTGGCTGTTCACCATCGGCCTCGGCATTCTGAGCGTCGTTCTGACCTTTGGGATCACCGGCCTGGTTATCGGTTGGGACGATCTCGCGTCTAGCGTCGAGCCCGGCGCGGACTGGCGCGCGCTGGCCATCCGATATGGGATCGCCTTACTGTTCCTGTGGCCGCTGATGGCCGTTTCGTTGCGGCGGGCGCATGACCGGAACGGATCCGGGTGGGTCGTCGTGCTGGCCTGGGTGCTCAATCTGGGAGGAGAGATCGCCGCCTTTTTCGTGACACCGGGATCGTCAGAAGAACTTCTGGTTTTCCCGGTCTATCTGGTTTCCGGGGTTCTAGGGCTGTTCCTGCTGATCACACTGGGCTTTCTGGACGGTACGCAAGGCCCCAACAGATACGGCCCATCGCCCAAGGGCGCGGGAAGTCGCAACTATCAGGCACCGACCGCCTGAGTATTAAATCCACCCTCGCAAGGTGGAACGGTGGTCTGCGTCGGGCCGAACAGGGTGTGAAACGCAGACTTCAACGCCGCATCCGCCTCGTCCATCGTGGCCAGGACGCCGAGATCGACCAGACTGGTCACCCCATGCTCGGTGATGCCGCACGGCACGATGCCGCCGAAATGATCGAGGTCGGGCTCCACGTTCAGGCTGATGCCGTGGAAAGTGACCCACTTCCTGACCTTGACGCCGATGGCGGCGATCTTGTCCTCGCGCGACCAGCCGGCGCCCTTTCGCTCGACCCAGACCCCGACGCGACCCTCGCGCACCCCGGCCTCGACCCCGAAGGTCCCCAGGCTGTCGATCAGCCACTGCTCCAGGGCGCGCACCAGCCGGCGGACGTCGCGACCACGGGCGTTCAGGTCCAGCATCACATAGGCCACCCGCTGGCCGGGGCCGTGATAGGTATATTGCCCACCGCGTCCCGATCGATGAACCGGAAACCGCTGCGCATCCAGCAGGTCGCCGTCCTTGGCCGAGACCCCGCCGGTATAGAGAGGGGGGTGCTCCAGCAGCCAGATCAGTTCGGATGCCTCGCCCGCCGCGATCGCCGCGACCCGCGCCTCCATGGCCGCGACGGCGTCTTCATAGCCGACGAGGCCGGTCGAGACCGCCCATTCGACGGGTCGGCCGTCATCACGGTGTAGCCGAATTCCGGCGGGGCTTAACGGGTCGGCAAGCATGAGGACTCAATGTGGCGTCGGGGGCCCCTGCGCAAGGGCTGTCGCTTGCGCGGCCCCTTGCATGAACCGAGTACGCCTTGAGCCAGATTGACGCCGTCGATGTCGAGATTTCCGTCGTGCTGGGCCGGTCGGTCCTGCCGATGTCGCAGCTATTGAGGATGGGTCGCGGCGCGGTGATCCCTCTCGACGCCTCGGAACACGACGAGGTTTGGATCCTGGCCAACAACCATCCCGTCGCGCGCGGCGAGATCGAAATCCGTGACGACCGCATCGCGATCACCGTGACGCGGGCGGCGGACGTCTATGACTTCATGGCGGGCGCGGCGTGACCTGAGGCAACAGGCAACAGGCAACAGGCAACAGGCAACAGGCAACAGGCAACAGGCAACAGGCAACAGGAGGCCAGTGCCCTGGCTGACATCAAGGGTCATCGCGATCTGGTCGTCTGGCAACGCTCGATGGATCTTGTCGAAGCTGTCTACGTCGCAACGCGGACATTTCCCCGCGATGAGATGTTCGGATTGACCTCCCAAATGCGACGGGCCGCCTCTTCCGTTCCAGCCAATATCGCGGAGGGATATGGACGCGGCACCCGCGCGTCCTATCTAAGCTTTCTCCGCATCGCTCGCGGCTCCTTGAAAGAGCTCGAGACGCACATCGAAATTTCGTCGCGGGTCGGTTTGCTCGCCCGAAGCGAAATGGACCCGCTTCTTGAACGCAGCGATGAACTCAGCCGGCTTCTTCATGGCCTGATTTCCAAGGTCCAGTCCGCTTGATCCAGGCTCCTTCTGTTGCCTGTTGCCTGTTGCCTGTTGCCTCGCCCTAAAGCCTCCGCTATCAGCCGCCCTCCGATGCGAGCGGTCGTGGCGGAATTGGTAGACGCGCAGCGTTGAGGTCGCTGTGGGGCAACCCGTGGAAGTTCGAGTCTTCTCGACCGCACCATCGATAGACGAATCAGGGATAGACTCCGGCTTCTACCAAGGCTGAGACCACCGAGAGAGGGAGGCACCCGCGTGAGCGACCAGACCACTCTCGACCCTGACGTCATCATCGAAGACCACGAGGCGCTGGACGAGGACTATGTCCTGACGGCCGCCTTCGTCGAAAAGGTCGTCGACGCCGCCGACGACGGCCAGGGCATGCGGCTGCGGTCGCTGCTGGAAGACCTGCACCCCGCCGACGTCGCCGACCTGATGGGCTTCCTGACGGCCGAGCACCGGGCCGTGGTCGTGCTGTGGCTGCCGCCCGAACTGCTGGCCGAGACCCTGCCGGAGCTGGACGACAATATCCGCGAGGAGGTGCTGGAGCGCGTTCCCAACGCCACCCTGGCCGAGGCGCTGCAGGAACTGGATTCCGATGACGCCGCCGCCGTCGTCGAGGACCTGGAGGACGACCAGCGCGAGAAGGTCCTGTCGGCCATGCCGGCCGGCGACCGCGCCGCGATCGAAAGCTCGCTGGGATACGCGGAGGACTCGGCCGGCCGCCTGATGCAGCGCGAGGTTATGGCCGCGCCCGCCTTCTGGAACGTCGGCGACACCATCGACCACATCCGCCGCCAGGGCGACGACCTGCCCGAACTGTTCTTCGACATCTATGTGGTCGATCCGCTGAACCGGCCCGTCGGCGGCCTGCCGATCAGCCGCCTGCTGCGCAGCGCGCGCAGCGTCGCCCTGACCGAGATCATGGAGCCGATCAACGACATCGCCGTCGATCAGGACCAGGAAGAGGTCGCCTACATCTTCGAGAAATATCACCTGATCTCGGCGCCGGTGATCGATTCCGCCGGGCGGCTGGTCGGCCAGATCACCGTCGATGACATCGTCAACATCATCCAGGAAGAGAACCGCGAGGACATCCTGCGCCTGGCCGGGGTGCGCGACGAGGACCGGGGCTCCTCCGTCACAGAGATCGTGCGCGGTCGTGTGCCGTGGCTGGCGATCAACCTGTTCACCGCCGTGATCGGGGCCAGCGTCATCGGCTGGTTCGAAGGCACGATCCAGCAGATCGTCGCCCTGGCCATCCTGATGCCGATCGTCTCGGCCATCGGCGGCAATGCGGGTACCCAGGCCCTGACCGTGACCGTCCGCGCGCTCGCGACGCGCGAGCTGAACAGTTCCAACGCGCCCCGGACCTTCATGCGCGAGCTCGTGGTCGGCGTGGCCAACGGCCTGATCCTGGCCCCCCTGATCGGGGTGGCGACGGCGATCTGGTTCCGGGACGAGAACTGGAAGATCGGTCTGGTCATCGGCGCGGCCATGGTGCTGAACCTGATCGTCGCAGCCACCGTCGGGGTGCTGACGCCCATCACCCTGTCCAAGCTGAAGTTCGACCCGGCCGTGTCGTCGGCGGTGTTCGTCACGGCGACGACGGATTTCTTCGGATTCCTGATCTTCCTGGGGCTGGCGACGATCGTCCTGGTCTGAGGTCGGCGTCCCGCCGGCGGAATTCGGTTTGCGAACGTCGGCGCCTGCGCATAGTGGCGGCGCGGCCCTTGCTGGTTCCCTCCCCGGGCGAGCGCGTCCGTCTCGATTTGGGTCAATCCAGTGTCCGAACCCGTCATGCAGCGACTGAAGATTTCCCGCGAGGGGATCATCCTGATCAAGAGTTTCGAGGGGTTCCGGCCCCACGCCGTGCGCCGCGACGACGGCCGCTGGGTGATCGGATACGGCCACACCCTGTCGGCGCGTGAAGGCGGGGTGGTGTCGGAAGCCGACGCCGAGCTGCTGCTGCAATACGACCTGCTGCCCGTCGCCGCCGCGCTGAACGGCGTTCCAGGCTCATTGAACCAGCACCAGTTCGACGCCCTGGCCAGCTTCGTCCATTCGATCGGCCTGGACCGGTTCCAGGGGTCCGACGTGCTGTCACGCCTGACCGCCGGTGCCCAGGGTGAGGCTGCCGACGCCATCATCGGCTGGGCCGACCCGTCGCCGGCCGATGCGGGGATGCGTCGCCGCGCCGCCGAACGCGCCCTGTTCGTCGCCGATCCCGGACGGCCGGTCGCCCTGGCCGAACTGCTTTCGGCCCCCCTGCCGCCACCGCCCGTCAGCGCGCCCGAGATCAGCGTTCCAGATGCCGATACGGGCACCGACACCGCGCCCGCTGCGGAGGAGCCGATCCCGGCACACTCGTCGCCCGACCCTGAAGTCGAGACGGCCGTTGCGGACACGGCATTGATCGACCTGCCCGCGAGCGATGATCGTCCGGGTGATGTCGAAACCTCGCCCGGCGAAGGCGACGATTCCGCCGCCGTGCTCGAAACGCCGACCGCCATCGATGCCGGCGAAAGCCCTGCCGATCCGACCCCGGTGCTGGACGCCGGAGAGGGACCACCCGACGACGTCACGGACGACGCCTCGCCCCTGGACACCGACGCCATCGCGGCGGATCTGCCCGAGCCGCATCATCCCAGCGTGTTCGATCCGACGGCCCAGGCCTCCGACGATTTCCTGGCCGGTGCCGACACCGAGACCCAGGTTTCACCGACCGGCTTCGGCACTACCGCCAGCGTCCCCGGTAGCCAGCGCTATTCCGCCTACGCAGGCGAGATCGTCGGCCCCCTTCCCGGCCTGGCCGTCGAGGCAGCACCCCCGTCTACCGAAATCGCCGTCAGCAATGACGCCGTGCCGGCCGTCGCAGAGCAGGCGGCCGAACCCGCGCCCATCGAGATCCCGACCTTCCAGCCCTCGATCGCGGCCGCC
>NZ_JBIIAY010000207.1:0-2904 GCF_044239655.1 Brevundimonas sp. | reverse complement strand
TCGCCTGGAATTCGGCCACTGTCCCAAAGGTCGCCGCGACCCTGGGCCAGCATGGCCTCGCTTGACGCGACGAGGACCTGGTAGGCCGCCTGGACCATCCTATTCCCGGCGATCCGCCAGGACAGGGCCGGCCGTGGGTCATCGAGCCCCAGGGGAGTCGTTAGCTGCGATGCTCGGAGATCCACGCTGCCACCGTCGCCGGTCCCGCGTCTTTCGCGTGCGGACGCGGGCACCGCCAGGCTGGGTGCAGCCACGCCGGCCGCAAGCAGAAAGGAGCGACGATCGACCTGGGGCATGGAGACCTTAGTAGGTGCGGCCGAAGCCAAGGGGATAGAGGGGCGCGAGGCTATCCGCGGGGGTGTCGGACCTCTGGGCAGCCACGGCCTCGATGGACGACGGCAGCTCGATGGGGAGCCGGCCCACAGGCGGCGTCGCCCCGGTCACGACGTCAAAGAAGGCGGCGTCCGAAAGTCCGAAATTGACCATCAGCGCGTTGGCCCGGGCTTTGACCGGACCAAGCACGGCGGCGCGGTCCAGATAGACATTGGCGATCACCGGCAGATCGGTCGGCAGGGCCATGAGGGCCGCGATGCCAGGATCGGAATCTCCGTAGGCCAGACTGCCCTCTTTTTGCATGAGGCCGAAGAAGTAACTCGGATGGAGCATTTCCGATGGCGCCGCGAGGCGCACAAGGGCGACGTCGGCCTGCGCAGGGTCATCCACCACGGTGAAGCCAGCCGTCCGTGCGGCTTCTGGGGCAACCCCGCGCAAATAGGCCTTCGGCATCTGCGCCGGATCGAGGGGCAAAACTCCTGCCCTGTTCTCCAGCAGGACCACCGAGCGGGCCTGGGCAGTCCGTGCTGCTTGCGCTGCCTCCGGCGTACCGACGCTTGCGGTGGCTTCGGCGGGATCGACGAAGGGCCGTTCGAACAGACCGAGAGAGAATGTCCGGATCAGGACGCGGCGGACAGCAGCATCGATCTGGGCGGGGGTAATGTGACCAGCGACGACGGCGTCCAGAAGGGGTTTCGGATCTTCGGCACCACCGAATTGATCGACCCCGTTTGCGACGGCGAGGGCGAACCGTTGCGCTCGGGTAAGATCTTCCACGCCCCAGGCCATGGAGACCCCCTGGAAGCTCGGTTGCTGGCCGGCGGGGAAACCATCCCTGCAGATGTCGCCGCAGTCTTCGGTGATCGCCCAGTCCGCCAGCACGAGACCTTCATATCCGAACCGGCCGCGCAGCAAGTCGCTGATGAGGACCCGACTGTAGGCCGCGCCGACGGGCTCGACCGCCCTGCCGTCTACGGATAGGCCCTCGAAGATGGAATAGGCAGGCATGATGCCCGACGGATGAACAGCAAACGCCGCCTCGAAGGGTTCGAGATGGAGGCTGAGCCGATCGTCCGCCAAGTCTGCGAACCGGCCGTAGCGATTATGGCTATCCCAGCCGTCGCGGGCGGCACCGTAGCCTACCCAATGTTTGACGACGGTGGCTACGCCGTCGACCGTTACTCCGCCGGATCCCTGCTGGAAGCCTTCAATGTAGGCTGCGACCATGGTGCCCACGAGCGTCGGATCTTCCCCGAAGGTGCCGCTGACGCGTGGCCAGCGTGGTTCCGTGGCGAGGTCGGCTTGGGGCGAGAGGGCGACGCTGAAGCCGGTGGCGCGGTATTCTCTACGGGCGATGTCTGCCATCTGGCGCACGACCTCCGGATCGCCGATCGCCGCCAGTCCCAAAGGCTCCGGGAAGCGGGTGAAGTCGCCCGAAGCGACGCTGGCACCGACCGTGGCCTGGAAATGATTGCGTGGATCTGTGCTCAGGGTGACGGGAACGGCAAGACGGGTCTGTTCGGCGAGCGCCTGCAGGCTGTTGGAGGCTTCGGCCAAGTCCGCTGGCGGAAGGACCAGCATCGAGTTGAGGTTGGTGATGCCGTGGTCGACGATCTTGAGGCGCGCGCTGTTCTGTCCATACCCCGTCCAAGGCTGGCCGAACGGCGCATTGCCCTCTGCGTTGCCGTGAAGCATCTGCCCGACCTTCTCGGCCAGGGTCATTCGCCCGACAAGATCGTCGGCGCGAGATCCAGCCGACAGTCGCCAGTCCTCATAGGGATCGAGCTGGCCATCTCGATCTAGATCCCTGAACCGCAGTCCGTCCACCTCAATAAGGGGAACGGTCCGCGAGGTCAGAACCGGTTGGGCCGGTCGATCGGAGCCCGTCGCGGGGCCCGCGAGAAGGGCGCATCCCGCCAAGGGCAGAAGGGCCGTTGACGCGAGCCACCGCTTCAGACGCAACATGGTTCGTATCCAGGGTTAGTAGTTGAAGGTCAGCTTGAGGCCGACCAGCCGCACGGAGTCCATGCCGAACTGCTGTTGGTACGAGGCTATGTTGGCAACCGCGTCGCCGGAGTCGAGGCCGATGAAGACAGGGTTGTGTTCGTTCGTGCAGTTCTTGCAGAAGACAGCCAGTTCGAGGCCGTTGTCGAACCGGGCCCCGATGCTGGCACCGAAGAGATCGGTCCCGGGCAGTTCTGCCCCTGGAGCCTGATTGATCAGGAAATTCAGGCTCGACCGATGATACCAGTTGGCCCGAACGAAGGGTTGCACAGCGCCGGACACTTGCGGCTCCCAGCTGGCCGAGAGGGTCGATGTGAATCTGGGGGAGTTGGGGGTGCGAAGGCCGCTGGCGTTGAACGAGCCTGTGATCGAGCAACCGGCGGTGGGTTGTCCAGGATAGCACTGGGCACCCGCGAAGTCGTCGAACTGCGAGTCGAGGATGCTGACCGAGGCGTTGGCGGTGAAACCGTCGAAGAGCGAGGCGATCGCCGTGATTTCGGCGCCTTGGCTGATCACGGATGCTGCGTTCTGGATCACGAAGCTGGCCAGCACCGGATCGAATGACTG
>NZ_JBIIAY010000015.1:0-37883 GCF_044239655.1 Brevundimonas sp. | reverse complement strand
TGCCTCTGCTGCTCGTTCCATCAAGGCCTGCGTCAGCAGAAGCGAGTGGCGGCGAAGCGGCCGTTTCTGGAGGCTCCATCCAGGTCAGCCGTCCCAACCTCGAAAGCCGCTCGATCTCGTCGTGCCCTTTGTGCCTTCGTTGTGGCCGTTGTGACGAACTTGTCTCCTTCGAAATTTCGTTCGGCGAATGATCAGTTCCCCGGCGCGAACGGGAACGACAGGGCCTTGTAGTAGGCCAGGGGATGGGCCGGGGGCGGCACGCCGGGCGGCACGGCGCGGCCTGAGACGTCGCTGAAATAGGCGATGCTGGCGTCACGCCACCACCGGGCCTCGTTCTGCTGGATCGCGAGGAAGGCGGAGACTTCCTCGAACCGCTGGCTATCGATCTCGGTCTCCAGGCCCGACCAGGTCTGCTGCATCTGCGCGACCGATGCCACACCCCGGTCGTAGGTGTGGACGAGCTCGGTCCAGAGAGGCCGGCCAGAAGGCATCCGGTAGTCCCAGGACAGATGATGGAACCACAGAAGTTCGGTCTGCGGTGTCGTCGCCGGATCAGCCCAGCGGGCGGCGAGGGCCGGGGCGTACTGGGCGATCGCATTGCTGCCTGTCGCGGTACGATCGAAGCCGATCCCGCTCGGGCCGGCCTGATGGTAATAGACCGGGTTCCACTCGGGCCGGGCGAGGTCGGCGACCCAGGGGCCGGGTCCGTAGTGATGGCCAGTGGCCATGACGTGGTGCAGGCCCAGCGGCGTCATATAATCGACCACGGCCTCGCGTGAGGCCATCATCATCTCCACGATCGACCCGACGGCCTGGCCTTCGCTCGTGAAGGTCATGCGGGCCCATTCCTCAGCGATCGGCCGGGCGCGGGCGGCCTGTGGATCCCAGGCCATGCGGCCGAAGACGTACCAGTTGGCCTGATCGAAATGGGAGCCGGACCAGTTGCGGTCCGAGCCGATGTTGGCGACGCCGGCCATCCCGGTCAGGGCGTGCCCGTCGACCGAGCCATCGACGACGCGGGCCACGGTCGCGCCGGGGCCGGGCCGCAGGGTGTCCGACTGCAGCGCCTCTTCGTACAGCGTCCCCAGATAGGCGAGGTGGGTCGCGAACCCGAGGTATTCCTTGGTGATCTGGAATTCGATCATCAGGGGCGTTTTCGGCATGGCCCCGAACATCGGGTGGAAGGGTTCGCGCGGCTGGAAGTCGATGGCCCCGTTCTTGACCTGGACGATGACGTTGTCGCGGAACTGGCCGTCCAGCGGCGTGAAGTCGGCATAGGCCTGTTTGGCGCGGTCGTCGGGGTTCTCGTGCGAATAGACGAAGGCGCGCCACATCACGACGCCGCCATGCGGGGCCACGGCGTCGGCCAGCAGATTGGCACCCTCCGCGTGGGTGCGGTGATAGTCCTGAGGGCCGGGCTGACCCTCCGAGTTCGCCTTGACCAGGAAGCCGCCGAAGTCGGGGATGGCGTTATAGATCTCGTCCGCCTTGGCGCGCCACCAAGCCTGGACCTGGGGGTCGAGCGGGTCGGCGGTGGTCAGGCCCCCGATCTCGATCGGCGCGCTGAACCGCGCAGACAGATAGACCTTGATCCCGTAGGGCCTGAACACATCGGCGAGGGCGGCGGCCTTTTCGATATAGGGCGCGGTCAGGCTTGTGGCGCTCGCGTTGACGTTGTTCAGGACCGTGCCGTTGATGCCGATCGACGCATTGGCCCGGGCATAGTCCGTATACAGAATGGGGGTGAAGTCCGGCAGGCGGTGCCAGTCCCAGATCGACTGACCGGAATAGCCGCGCTCCACATGGCGATCCAGATTGTCCCAGTGATTCAGGACCCGCAGCGCGACCTTGGGGCTCGACGCGATGTCGAGGTCGGCGACCGAATTGCCGGTCTGGATCTGACGCAGGAAGGCGAAGGCCCCGTACAGCAGGCCGACGTCCGTGTTGGCTGCGATCACGGTCACCGCGCCGCCGTCGATCGTCACGCTGCGGATCAGATAGCCGTCGCGGCCGAGGTCGGCGAGCGGCAGATCGAGGGCCGCGATGGCCGGGGCCGAGGCGGTGCCGTAGACGACTGCGCCCGGCCTGATCCTCGGCGTGACGGCCGGGAGTTGACCCAGCAGACCTTCGATGCCGCGCGCCAGTTCGGCGGTGACAATATCGACAGTGGGGCTTCCGGCCTGGGGCGCGAGGCTGAGGGTATGGGGTTGAGCGGCGGCCGCCTGTTCTGCGGGGACGGGCCGGTAGCGCAGCCAGAGGTCATAGCCGTCTTCGGCCCGGACGGCCGTCGGGGCGGAAAGCGCCAGTGCCCAGGCCAGCAGGCAGGACACCACGGTCAGGATGTTCGGTCGCACTTCGCTTTCCTCCATCGACCCGTGACCGGGTTCTCGAGCAGGCCGGGCCGATAGCGGTTGACATCGCCGGGGGCCTGCATTCTGGTAGCGCTATCATGGCATGACCCTGGCGCAAGACCAAGGGCAGAGACGGTGCAAACCGTCGCGGAGGAAACACAGTGTCCAGGTTCACAAACACGGGCGCCGGGCGCTCGGCGGGGGCAATGCCTCAACGACCTTTCGATACGCGCCCGTGGTTCCGTCGGCTTAGCCTCGCACTTCTGTGTCTCGCTTTCAGTTTCAGTGCTGCGGCGGCCCAGGTATCGGCACCGACGGAGCGATGGGTGGGGGCCTGGGCTTCGTCCCAGCAGGTGCCGGAGCCCAACAACGCCCTGCCGACCGGTGCGCTGGACGATGCGACGCTTCGCCAGATCGTACGCCTGACGCTGGGCGGATCGCAGGTCAGGGTTCGGGTATCGAATGTGTTCGGGGTGACTCCGCTGGTGATCACGTCTGCGCGGGTCGCCAGACCTGTGGCGATCGACCGAGCCGCCATCGATCCCGCGACCGATCGTGCCCTGAGTTTCGCCGGACGCCCCGGTGTGACCATCCCGGCCGGGGCGGAGATCACGTCCGACCCGCTGGCGCTGGAGGTCTCGGCCTTGGACAGCCTGGCCGTCAGCCTGCATTTTGCATCGACGCCGTCGGTCCAGACCAGTCACCCGGGGTCGCGCGCCACCTCCTATGTCGCCAGGGGTGACAGAACCGGAGCCGCCGATCTGCCTGACGCCCTGCGTGTCGATCACTGGTACAATCTGTCGGGCGTGGATGTACTGGGGGCCGACGATCGGGTGGCGATCGCGGTGATCGGGGATTCGATCACCGACGGCTATGGCGTGACGGCCAACAGCAATAGGCGGTGGACGGACGGCTTTGCTGAACGTCTCCAGGCGTCGCCAGCGACGGCGCGGCTTTCCGTCCTCAATCACGGGCTCGGGGGCAATCGTGTGCTGCTGGACGGGCTGGGGCCGAACGCCCTGGCACGGTTCGAGCGCGACGTTCTGGGCCAGACGGGCGTCGGCTATTTCATCATCATGGAGGGGGTGAACGACCTGGGCGGCCTGACCCGCGAAAGACCGGCCAGCCCCCAGCAGCAGGCCGACCTCGTGCATTCGGTCACCGCCGCCTATGCCCAGATGGTCGAGCGCGCGCGGGCGCGCGGCATTGTGGCGATCGGGGCGACGATCACCCCGTTCAGCGGATCGGACTACTATCGTCCCCCGGCGGAGACCGAGGCCAGCCGGAACGCCATCAACGCGTGGATACGGACGCCGGGCAATTTCGACGCCGTCATCGATCTCGACGCCGTGATGCGCGATCCGGGCAACCCGAGCCGGCTCCGGCCCGAGGTCGACAACGACGGTCTGCACCCCTCGATCGCCGGGTATCAGACGATGGCGGAGGCCGCCGCCGAAGTCATTTCCAGGATCCAGCAGCCATGACCAGACCGATCGCGCGCTTCATCACGGCCCTGGCCGCCCTCGCCGCCGGAGCGACCCCTCTGACCGCGGCAGCGCAGCAGATCGCCCTGACCTTCGACGACTTGCCGTCTCACAGCGCCTTGCCTAAGGGCGAGACGCGGGTGGGTGTGGCCGCTCGGGTGATCGCAGCGCTCGACGAGGCCGACGCGCCTCCGAGCTATGGGTTCATCAATGGAGGGTCGGTGGTCGCCGATCCTGAAAGCGGGCGCGTTCTGGAACTTTGGCGGGCGGCGGGTCATCCGCTGGGCAACCACACCTGGACGCATATGCGCCTCGATGACGGGGATCGCGGGCCCTTCAAGGCCGAGATCGCGCTGAACGAACCGCTACTGGCGGCCGTCATGGGCGAGGCGGACTGGCGCTGGTTCCGCTATCCGTACCTGTATGAAGGCGCGACGGCTGAGGCACGCGCGGACGTCAGGGGCTTTCTGTCCGGGCGAGGCTATCGCGTGGCCAGCGTCACGCTGAGCTTCGACGACTATGCCTGGAACGAGCCCTATGCCCGTTGTGCCGACAAGGGGGACGCCGAGGCCATCGAACGGCTGGAGGCCAGCTTTCTGGCGTCCGCGCGCGCCAGTCTGATCCAGGCCCGTGCCCGGTCGAAGGCGGCCTTGGGGCGCGACATTCCCTATGTGCTGCTGATGCATATCGGGGCGTTCGACGCCCGCATTCTGCCCAGGCTGCTTGACCAGTACCGTCGTGACGGAGCGACCTTCTTAACGCTTGAACAGGCGCAGGCCGACCCCTTCTATGCCGGTGATACGCAGACGCCGCTTGCGACGGATCAACTGGGCCTGCCGTCCTTTGCCGGGGAACCGCAGGGCTCGGTGATTCCGGCCGATCTCGATCGGATGTGTCGCCCCGGCTGAGCCTCAGGCTTCGCCGGCCTTCGCCGTTTTCGATTTCGTCGGCTTTGCCCCCAGGCGGGCAGGGGGCGCGTCCGATTGGCGAAGGATCAGGTGATAGGGCATGATCTCGTCAACGGGCTTGGCGGCCTGGCCCGAGCCCTTGCGCCGGATCGCCTCGGCCAGCAGCAGGACTGCGTTTCGCGACATCTCCGAGACCGGCTGGCGGATCGTCGTCAGTTCGGGCCAGACGGTCGTGGCCAGGGCGGTATCGTCGAAACCGCACACCGTCAGATCGCGCGGCACGTCCAGCCCGAGACGGTGGGCGACCGCGATGGTGGCGGCGGCCATGTCGTCGTTGCTGGCGAAGATGGCTGTCGGAGCGACGGGAAGCGACAACAGTCGATCGGCCGCATCACGACCGGAATGATAGGTGAAGAAACCCTGCGCCACGAGCTCGGGATCGACGGCGATCCCCTCCGCCGCCAGGGCCGCGACATAGCCCTCGTAGCGTTGCGCGCTGGCCGTCTGGTTGGGGTGTCCCCGGATGAACCCGATCCGGCGATGTCCGCGCTCGATCAGGTGGCGGGTCATCGCCTCTGCGGCGTGGAAGTCATCGATCCGGACGGCGGACGCGGACACGGGAGGTTCGCCGGTAGCGACCACGACCGTCGGCAATCCCGCCAGCCTCAGACCCTCGACGATCGCGGCGGCGTCGCACAGGGGGGGTGGCAGGATCACGCCGTCCACGCCGGCGGCGACAAGCCGGTCCACGGCCCGCAGCTCGGCCTCCTCGGTATCGCATTTCTGCACGACCAGCTGGAAACCGCTGCGGCTGCACTGATCCAGGCTGCCGAGCAGGAATTCGCTCAGATAGGCCGCGCTGGGGTTTGAATACAGCAGGCCGACGCTGATCGCGCTGGCGCTGGCCAGGTTCCGCGCCGCGGCATTGGGCGCGTAGCCCAGCTCGCGGATCGCCTCGCTGACGCGTTCACGCGTACTCTCGCGGACGTTCTTTTCGCCGTTGATGACGCGGGACACCGTCATCGGCGACACGCCCGCGTGGCGGGCCACGTCGGTGATGGTCTGGCCGCCGGCGCGGCGCCGCTTCGTCCTCTGATCCAAGCCGGCCTCCCCCTTGGCGGTCATGTTTCATAACCGTGTCGGGCCGGGACGGCGAGGGCGGTGAAGAGCAGGGCCTGTGTCACCGCCGGGCCGGCCCGGAGGATTCGCGGATCAGCAGGGAATGGGCGTGGTCCTGGCGCATGGTCACCGGCGTACCGTCCAGCTGGGCCACGACCATGTCCGTGGCCGATGCGGCCATCTCGAAAACGGGCTGCCTTATCGTGGTCAGGCGCGGCCAGGTGATTCGCGAGACTTCCGAATCGTCGAAGCCGACGATCGAGACGTCCTCGGGGACCGACAGGCCGCGCTCACGGGCCGCCATCAGGGCACCGACGGCCATGTCGTCGTTCTGGGCCAGGATCGCGGTCATCCCGGCCTTGCGGTCGAACAGCCGGCTCGCGGCCTCGTAACCGCTGGCGCGAGTGAACAGTCCGGGCTCGATCATGTGCGGGTCAAGCACGACGCCGGCCGCGTCGAAGGCCTGGCGGTAGCCGGTCAGGCGCGCGTTGCTGGAGGCGTGGGTGGGATCGCCCATGATCACCGCGATCGAGACATGGCCCAGGCCCAACAGATGTTCGGCGATCTCCCGCCCAGCAGCGACGTCGTCGATCAGGTTGCTGGGGCCGGCTTCCAGGTTCTGGGTCGGAGCGATCCGCGCAAAGCGAATGCCGGCGGCGGTCAGGTCGGCCAGGATGCGCGGATTGTCGGATGCGGGCGGTGCCAGAACCACGCCGTCCAGGGCCGCAGAGCGCAGCAGTCCCACCACTTCGGCGGCGCGATCCTGGACTGACGACACCGGGATCACGACAAGACGGTAGTGGGCCAGCCGGAGCCGATCCAGCACGCCCATCTGCAGTTCGACAACATAGCTGGGGGAGGGGTTTTCGTAGAGGAGGCCGATCAGGTGAGACCGGCGCCGGACCAGGCCCTGGGCAAAGACGTTGGGATGATAGTCGAGTTCCTGGGCCGCCTCGCGCACACGTTCCCTGACTGCGGCGCTGACGTTGGGAGCGTCATTGAAGACCCGCGACACGGTCTTGATCGACACACCGGCCTTCAAGCCGACATCGACGATGGTCGCGCGCCGTATCTCCTTCACCAATTCTGCCGGTCCTTCTGGCGCTGTTGCCCGTGATTCACGGCTAGCCGCTTGCGCGGGCCGGGTCCAGCGTGGAGCTTGAACCACATTTGGGACATCATTCCGATAGCGCTAACATAATCGCCATTGACAACGTGCGACAACTGGCCGATTTCTAACCTGCGAGTGGCACAAACGCCGCCGAATAAAACAGACGTCGGCTAAGCCGACGCGGAGGGAAACATGAGGGAAATGACGTTCATAAAGACGCTTGCGCGCTCGAGTTCAGCTCTCGCGCTGATGACCGGCCTGATGCTGCCGGCCGCCGCGATGGCCCAGACCGCGCCTGCCGGGCAGCAACCGGATGCGACGGCCCTGGATGAAATCGTCGTCACGGGGGTCCGGGCCAGCCTGGATCGGGCGATGGACATCAAGCGCAACTCCTCGGGCGTCGTGGACGCCATTTCCGCCGAAGACATCGGCAAATTCCCCGACACCAACCTGGCCGAGTCGCTCCAGCGCGTCAGCGGCGTGTCGATCAACCGCGTCAACGGCGAAGGCTCCGAAGTGACGGTCCGCGGCTTCGGCGGCGGCTTCAACCTCGTCACCCTGAACGGCCGGCAGATGCCGACCGCCAACGTCGTCGCCGTCGGCGGCGACCAGAACGTCGACTTCGCGACGGCGACCAGCCGCTCGTTCGACTTCTCCAACATCGCTTCCGAAGCCGTGGGTCGTCTCGAGGTCTACAAGACCGGCCGGGCTGAAATGCCCTCGGGCGGTATCGGTGCCACGATCAACGTCGTCACCCGCCGGCCGCTCGACAACCGTGAATCCGGCCTGCAAGGCAGCTTCGGCGTCAAGGCCGTCGCCGACACCAGCGTCGATCGCGGCGATGAGATCACGCCCGAAGCTTCCGGCCTGCTGAGCTGGACCGACGACAATCAGAAGTTCGGCGTCCAGGTCTTCGGTAGCTACCAGAGCCGCGACAGCGCCGCCGCCAGCGCCACGTCGAACGCCTGGAACATCCGCACCCGCGACGTCTTCCTCGATCCGGCCAACGGCTTCGTCAATGCCCAGACGACGGTCACCAACCGTCCGTCGACCAACCAACTGATCGCGGTTCCGAACGACAGCCGCTATCACTTCTCGGAATCGACCCGCGAGCGGATCAACGGCCAGGCCGTGTTCCAGTGGCGTCCGATGGACACCCTGACCCTGACTGCCGACGTTCTGTACGCCCAGAACAGCACGACCGAGGCCCGGTCCGACCAGACCAACTGGTTCAACCGTCCCTTCCGCCAGGTGACGTTCGACACCAACCCCGCCGTCGCCACCACCGTCCTGCTCCAGGAGAACATCAACGGCGTCAAGGACACCGGTTTCGAGCAACAGTATCGCGCGACCAAGGACACCATCGAGTCCTTCGGCCTGAACGCGAAATGGGACCTGTCGGACAATTTCTCGATCAACATCGACGGTCACATGTCGACGGCCGAGAGCCTGCCCGACGCGCCGAACGGTACGTCGTCGACCCTGATCAGCATGGGCGCCCCGGTCGTGGCCGCTCACTCGGTCGACTACTCAAGCGGCTTCCCGGTCCAGACGATGACCATCAACGACGCGCTGCGCGGCAACAACAACGGCCGCCTCGACATCGGGGACATCGGTTCGCAGATCGCCCGGACCAACGCCTCGCAGCAGCGCCAGGAGATCAAGGAACTGCACGCCGTCGGTACCTATGACTTCGGTGGCGGCAGCCGGTTCGACTTCGGTGCCAACTACATCAACTCCGAGATGACGAGCCAGCGCACCCAGACCCAACAGACGCTGGGCGACTGGGGCATCACCAACCCGGGCGACGTCAATCGCTTCGCCGCCGGCCTGCTGGAAGAGTTCTGCATCACCTGCCAGTTCGACAGCTTCAACCCGGGTGCCACCGGTGCGTCGCTGGTCGGCTTCCGCGGCAATGCGGTCGACATCTACAACGCCCTGTCGGCCGTCTATGCTCGCGACCGGAGCCCGCTCAACAACACCGCCGAGCCGGGCAATGCGAACTCGATCACCGGTCAGGACTTCAACACCGTCGAGGAAGAGACCTTCGCCGTGTTCGGACAGATGTCCTGGGACGGCGAGATCGGCGCCATGCCGGCCTCGATGACGGCGGGTATCCGTTACGAATCGACGGATGTCCTCTCGACCTCGCTGGTCGCCGTTCCGACCGAAATCCGCTGGACCGCCGACAACGACTTCACCCGCATCGTGGGGGCCCAGGTCCAGCCGATCAGCGGCGAGGGCAGCTATGACTACTGGCTGCCGGCCCTGGACTTCTCGATCGAGCCTCACGAAGACGTCAAGCTGCGCGCATCGTTCGGCCGTACCCTGGCCCGTCCTGACTTCGGCAATCTGTTCGCGGCCAGCACGATCAACGCGCCGGGACGTCCGACGGCGATCGGTGGCGTCGCCACCGGCAACTCGGGCAACCCGAACCTGCAGCCGCTGCTGTCGGACAACATCGACTTCTCGGCGGAGTGGTATTTCGCCCCGTCCAGCTATGTCTCGATCGGCTATTTCGACAAGCAGGTTCGCAACTTCATCGGCCAGGGTCAGTTCACGCGGAACCTGTTCGGCCTGCGTGACCCGTCGTCGGGAGCCGCCGGCTCGCGGTCCGGCACGGCCCGCACGCAGTTGACCACGCTCGGCGCCGACATCTCGGACGTCAACCTGTTCACCTACACGGCGCTGCTGATCCAGAACAACGGCAACGTCGCAGCCGCGACCGCCCAGTTCGAGGCCCAGCGGACCGGACCGAACCGGTCGCTGAACCAGGCCTTCGTCGACTCCACCCTGGCGGCCGTCGACATCTCTGCCGACGCCAACGATCCGCTGTTCCAGGTCTCGGTGGCTCAACCGGTCAACCAGCAGGAAGCCAACATCAACGGCTTCGAGTTCGCCGGTCAGTACTTCCTGGGCGACACCGGCTTCGGCATCGCCGGCTCCTATACGATCGTCAACGGCGACGTGGACATCGATGTCGGTGCCGACCCCAGCATCGACCAGTTCGCTCTGCTGGGCTTGTCGAACAGTGGCAACGTGACGCTGATCTACGACAAGTACGGCTTCTCCGCCCGCGTCGCCTACAACTGGCGCGACAAATACCTCAGCGAGACCAACCGCGGTGGTGGCGACAGAAACCCGGTGTTCACCGAACCCTTCGGTACCCTGGACATGAACGTCAGCTATGACGTGAATGAGAACATCGCCATCTCGTTCGAAGGCATCAACCTGACCAGCGAGACGGTGAGAACCCACGGCCGTGACGAGACGAACCTCTGGTTCGCCCAGGAGCTGAAACCGCGCTACCTCCTCGGCGCCCGCATGCGCTTCTGACCCGATCGCATACGGTTCTGGGGCCGCCGCTCGTCGGCGGCCCCTTTTTTTTGGTCGCCCCGTCCGATTGCCACGCGGCGCGGACGCGATCATCCTCCACGGCCGACGAGGGTGCGCCTGTGACGAGTATCGTGCTTCTGAACAATATCGACCACGCCGACCTGCGGGTCCGTGGAGGATACGGGGCCGAGTTCGGCGATGCCGTGAACCAGACACGGGTCTTCCCGGCCGAGTTCGAGGCGTTGCAACGCGAGTATCCGATCCTGTTCCGCCGGGACGCTGCGGGGGCCTATTATTCCGTCGTGCTGCTGGGCCTGGAGCGGGACGAGAACCTCTTTCTGGACGGCGACGAATGGCGCGCGCGCTACGTGCCGGCCACCCACCGTCGGGGTCCGTTCTCGATCGGCCTGCAGGCTGCGACGGACGGACACGGGCGCGAAGCGAAGATCAATGTCGATCTGGATCATCCGCGTTTGAAGGACGGCGCAGGCGAACCCGTGTTCCTGCGTCACGGAGGGGCGGCCCCCTGTCTCGACCGGGCCAGCGATGCGCTGTCGGTCGTCTATGACGGACTGGAGCGCGAGGCGTCGATGTTTGCGGCCTTCGAGGCCGCCGGGCTGATCGAGCCGGTCGCCATCGACATCACGGTGGGGGAGGGGGACCGCTACGACCTCGACGGCGTGCATGCCCTTTCACGGGAGCGTCTAGACCGATTGGACGGGCCAGCACTGGATGCCCTTCACCGCGCCGGGTGGCTGGCTGTGGCGATCCAGGCGGTCTCATCACTCGGCAACATCGAACACCTGATCGCGCTCAAGACGGCCAAGGGCGTCCTGTGAGCCAGGCCGCCGCTACAAACCTCGGCCGGGTGACGCGGCGGACCCGGGTCGTGGAGACGGCGCCGGGCTCGGTCGTCGATGTGGACGGCCTGCTGGCGGCGCAGACGCCCGTGATCCTCAGGGGACTGGCCAGAGATTGGCCGCTGGCCCGGGCCGGGCGTTCAGGACCCCACGACGCCGTCGCCTATCTGAAGGGGTTCGACGCCGGCCGACCGGTCGTGGGCTATACCGGAGCACCGGAGATCGGCGGGCGGTACTTCTATCAGGATGATCTTCAGACGCTGAATTTCGACGCCCAGCGAGTGCCGCTCGGCACCTATCTGGATTTTGCCCTGACCCTGATCGGAGCCGATCGGCCGCCGTCGGTCTATGTCGGTTCGACCGATCTGGACGCCTATCTGCCGGGGTTGGGCCAGGAGAACCATCTGGTCTTTCCGGTGTCCGGTGACGACGGCCGAGACCCGCCTGTGGTCAGCATCTGGATGGGCAACCGGACGACGGCGGCGACCCATTTCGACATGTCGAACAACCTGGCCTGCTGCCTGGTGGGACGGCGCCGGTTCACCCTGTTTCCGCCCGATCAGATCGAGAACCTGTACCCCGGTCCGCTGGAGCCGACGCCGGGGGGACAGGTCGTCAGCCTGGTCGATCCGTCCGCGCCCGATCTGGACCGGTTCCCGCGCTTTGCCCTGGCCGCCGAGGCCGGTGAAGTGGCGGAACTGGAACCGGGGGATGTGCTCTTCTACCCGGCCCTGTGGTGGCACAATGTCGAGGCGCTGGACGACTTCAATGCCATGATCAACTACTGGTGGAACGCGGCGCCGGCCTTCATGGACACGCCGATGACGACCCTGACGCACGGCCTGCTGAGCCTGCGTGGCCGCCCCGAGGCGGAGAAGGCCGCGTGGAAGTCGCTGTTCGACTTCTACGTCTTCGGTGAGCCCGACAAGGCGTCGGGTCACCTGCCAGAGGCGGCGCGCGGCGATCTTGCGCCGCTGGACGAGCGGGCGGCCCGACGGTTGCGCGCCCGCGTCCTGCAAAAACTCAATCGATAGGAGGGCCGACCATGGACCAGCGAAAGACCCGGGTGGTGATCGCAGGCGGCGGAACGGCCGGCTGGCTGGCCGCCGCCGTCCTGACCCGTCAGCTGGGGCAGTTGATCGACGTGACCCTGGTCGAGTCCGCAGAGATCGGCACAGTCGGCGTCGGGGAATCGACCATCCCCACGGTGCGGTCCTTCCATGCGTTGATGGGGCTGGACGAGCGCGAGTTCATGCGCACGACGGGCGCCACCTTCAAGCTGGGGATCTCGTTCGAGAACTGGAGCCGCGAGGGCTCGCGCTACATCCACTCCTTCGGTGATGTCGGGAAGTCGACCTGGATGGGCGATTTCCAGCATTTCTGGCTCGATGCGCGCCGGCGCGGTCTGGCCGGCGATCTGGGCGAATACTGTTTCGAGCATCAGGCGGCGGATGCCGACAAGTTCATGACCGGGCCCGATGGGCGGCTGAACTATGCCTATCACCTGGACGCCGGGCGCTATGCCCGGTTTCTACGCGCCCGCAGCGAGTCCGGTGGCTTGCGGCGCGTGGAGGGACGGATCTCGCGGGTGGAGCGCGATGCCGACGGCGGCCTGATCGAGGCGCTGGTGCTGGCGGACGGGCAGCGGATCGATGGCGACCTGTTCCTGGATTGCACAGGCTTCCGGGCGCTGCTGATCGGCGACGCCCTGGGCGTGGGGTTCGAGGACTGGGGCGAGTGGTTGCCGACCAACCGGGCGTTGGCGGTGCAGACGACCTCGACCGGACCGGCCGTGCCCTATACGCGGGCTATTGCCCATGACGCCGGATGGCGCTGGCGCATCCCGCTGCAGCACCGTGTCGGGAACGGGCTGGTCTATGCGTCGGATCACCTGTCGGACGACGAGGCCCATGCGCGGCTGCTGGGTGCGCTGGACGGCGAGCGGTTGATCGAGCCGGGGTTGATCCGTTTTCGGACGGGCCGGCGCATGCGCACCTGGGAAGGCAACTGTATCGCACTGAGCCTTGCCGCCGGGTTCGTGGAGCCGCTGGAGTCCACCAGCATCCACCTGATCATGACGGGGCTGACCCGCCTGATGCAGCAGTTTCCGTTCGACGGGATCAGCCCGGCCGTGGTCTCGCGGTTCAACGCCCAGTCCCGCGCCGAACTGGAGGGGATCCGCGATTTCATCATCCTGCACTATCATCTGAACGACCGGCCCGAGCCCTTCTGGCGGCGGCAGCGCGAGATGTCGGTGCCCTCGACCCTGGTCGAGCGGATCGCCCTGTTCGAGGAAAGCGCTCAGGCCTATCAGTCGCCGGACGATCTGTTCCGGGTCGCCTCCTGGATGCAGGTGCTGTTGGGGCAGGAGGTTCAGCCGCGGGCCCACCACCGGATGGCCGAACTCATTCCCGACGAGCAACTGACCAAGGCCCTGAGCGACCTGAAGGGCTCCATCGACCGGGCGGTCACGGCGCTGCCAAAGCACCAGGCCTTCGTCGAAAGCTATTGCCGCGAAGAGGTCTGATCCACAGAGGTCGCCGGTTCCCTGACGACCAGCATCAGCAGTCCTGCCAAGGCGGTGATCGTGGCGAGGATCAGCATCAGGGGGCGAAAGCCGCCGGCGGTCACGACGGTCACGGTCAGCCACGGGCCGAAGATGCTGGGAACGGTGTTGGCGAGGTTCACGAAGCCGAGATCCCGGCCCCGATGGTCCGGGGAAGGCAGAATCCGCATGGCGTAGGTGGTCTGCAGGGCCAGGAAGACGCCGCTCGAACAGGCGAACAGCAGATAGCCGAGAGCGGCAGGCTCCCACCGGGGAAATGCGGCCATGACGGCAAGGCCCGCTACGGCGACCGCCGCATTGGCGGCCAGCAGGGACCGCCGTGATCCGGTTCGGTCCGACAGTCGGCCCAGAAAGATGGCGAGCGGAACGCTCAGAACCGCCGCCACGCCGGGAAGCCAGGCGATGCGGGCCGCAAGATCGCGTGACGTCAGTTGGGCGTCGCCATGGTCGACGCTCTGGAAATAGAAGAGGAAGAAGGCTAACAGGATCAGGCTGGCCATCTGGACCAGCCACCGGGACGCGGTAACCACGACGAGGTTTCGCACGCGCCCGACGGCGCGGCTCGACGGCGCGCTGGCCTCCGGCTGCTCCGGCGTCGGGGCGCGTAGGAACAGGAAGGGCAGGATGGCCAGGGCACCGGCACTGCCGACTAACGCCAGTTGAAGACCTTCCGTCATGCTGGCCGGCGCGGTGACGACGACGGCGGCCAGGGCCCCGAACGGATAGGCTGCGCCGATCAGGCCGCCCAGCAGACCCTTTTGCGCATCCGGCACCTCGTCTGCGGCCAGGGCGACCAGAGGGGCCAGCAGGATGTTCAGCACCAACTGGAAGGCGATCATAGCAGCGGCCAATTCCACCGCCGACCGGCTCGCCGAGACGGCGGCGAGGGCCAGCAGGGTCAGCACGAGCCCCGCGCCGACCCAGGGACGACGCCCGGTGCCCAGCCGCACGCTGCGATCGCTGAGGTGGCCGGCGACGATATTGCTGACGCTGGCCGCCAGAGCACCCCCGACGGTGATCAGGGCCAGCAAGGCCAGCTTGTCGTCCGGCCGAATGAGCTCGGCCTTCAGCGGCAGCAAAAGCGTCAGCAGGGGAACATACAGGACAGCCCCGCCGCCATAGGCGAGCGCGTACAGGGCAAGATATCCGGGTGAGCGTCTGGATGATGTCATCTGAGGACCGCTGAGGCAGGGTTCATCGTTGTACGGCATCCGGCTGGCGAGAAGGACGGTCTGCCCTGGCCACTCAAACGTCAACCTCGCTCGCCCTAGACTTGTGATTACTCAGACATTTTTAACGAGAGTCGGTGTTCATGGTTAAAAAGGATACGGGCGGAATCCATGGCACTGGGAATTGTAGGCGACGTCACGCCATCGCTATGCCGGTTCGCGTTCCTCGATAGCTTCGAGGGCGGCCGGCCGCTGTTTTCCGGGTATGACGAGCGCCCGGTCGCGGAGTTTGCGACGCCTGTCGACGCCCTGGGCAGTTTCCTGGCCGCGTCCGGCCGATCGCGACCCGAGCGACTGAGCCTGGCCGTCGCCGCGCCTGTCGGGTCCGACACCGTCACGATCACCCAGTCGGGCTGGCGGTTCTCGGGGCGGGATTTCGAGACCGTCCTGGGCTTCAGCGGCGTACGTCTGATTAACGATTCTGCGGCGGTGGCTCGCAGCGTCACGCGTCTGGACCGCAGCGACACCCTGTCGATCGGCCGTTTCGCTCCACCGGTTCAAGGGCTTGAGGCCGGCCGGTACGCGATCGTCAGCCCCGACTTTGGCCTGGGCGTGTCGGCGATCGACATCGACGGCTCAGGCTCGCGCGTCATCGACACCGAGGGCGGCCACCTGGCCTTCGCGCCGTCGAACGATCTCGAGATCGAGCTGCTGCGGCGGCTGACGATCATTCATGGCCGTGTCTCCTACGAGCGACTGATTTCCTGGCCCGGCCTGGCCGCCCTGCATTCGGTGATGGTCGAGATCGAGGGTGGGGTCTGCGAGCCCCTGACTCCGCTGGAGGTGCTGCTGCACGCCCGGACCGGGTCCGACGAGGCCTGCGCGCGGTCGGTGGATCAGTTCCTGGGGATCCTTGGTGACTTCGCGGGTCAGGCGGCTCTGTCGCTTGGCGTGACCCAGGGTGTCTTCCTGACCGGACGATTCGTCCTGGAAGCCCAGGCCATGTTCGAGGCCAGTCCCTTCCGGGCCCGCTTCGACACCAAGGGACGGCTGAGCCCGGTCGCAACCGGCCTGTCGACCTGGGCCCTGGTCAATCCGGCCTGCGCCCTGATCGGGGCCGCGGAGCTGCTGGCTGCGCCCGCGCGCCGGGTTCGCGACACGAGCCGAGGCTCAACGGATTCTTCCGCCACCACGACCGGCCTGACCGCAGACATGGCCCAGGCTGCGCTGATCGGCGCGGATGTCGGCCTGATGATCCTGGATGAGTCCCTGCGCCTGGTCGCCATGAACGATCGCCTCTGGACCGGTCTGGGGCTGCCGTCGGCGATGCGATCGCCCGGCCTTCCGCTGTCCAAGATTCTGCACCGCCTGCAATCGCGGGGGTGCTGGTCCAAATCGGTCAGGAAAGCCTTCCAGTCTGCGATGGCGGCGGGCGAGCCCGCGAGCGCCGACTGGCGGACCACCGGAGGCCGGGTTCTGCATCCCGTGGCTACGCGGATCGCGGGCGGTTGGGTGGTGACCGCGCACGACGTCTCCATCGCCGCGCGCCGCGCGCTGGAACTGGAGGTCATCGCCGACCGGCTGCGCTCGGCCAAGATCGAGGCCGAGGCGGCTAACAGCGCCAAGTCGTCCTTCCTGGCGATGATGAGCCACGAAATCCGCACGCCGCTGAACGGTGTGCTCGGCATGGTTCAGGCCATGGAGGTTGATCCGCTGTCGTCGGTGCAGCGCGAGCGCCTGGACGTCGTGCGCCAGTCCGGTGAGGCCTTGCTGGCGATCCTCAACGACATCCTGGATCTGGCCAAGATCGAGGCCGGCAAGCTGGTTCTCGAAGAGATTGATTTCGACCTGGAAGAGCTGCTGCGCGGGGCTCACGCAGCATTCACGGCGCTGGCGAACAAGAAGGGCCTGTCCTTCGGTCTGGTCACCGAGCCGCAGGCGCGCGGTGTCTGGCGCGGCGACCCGACACGTGTCCGCCAGATCGTCTACAACCTGATCTCCAACGCGCTCAAATTCACCGAGGCCGGTGAGGTGCGGGTCAGGGCGGATACGGAGGGCGACGTCCTTCGTTTGACGGTATCGGACACCGGCATCGGCATGAGCGAGGAGGCCGTGGCCTCATTGTTCGAGAAATTCACCCAGGCCGACGCATCCACGACGCGGCGGTTCGGCGGCACGGGCCTGGGGCTGTCGATCTGCGGTGACCTGGCCACGCTCATGGGCGGGGCTGTCAGGGTCGAGACGCGTCTGGGTGAGGGGACCGCCTTCACCATTGTCCTGCCCCTTGAACGCGGTTGCGAGCAGCTGCGCGTCGAAGCGCCTGTCTCACAGGCGGAAAGCGGACGGCCCGAGTCGACGCTCAAGGTCCTCGCCGCCGAGGACAACACCGTCAACCAGCTGGTCCTGAAGACCCTGCTGCATCAACTGGGCGTCGATCTGACGGTCGTTGATGACGGTCGGGCGGCCGTCGAGGCCTGGAGCGGGCAGGAGTGGGACATCATCCTGATGGACGTCCAGATGCCCGTCATGGATGGCCCGACCGCCGCACGCACCATTCGCGAGATGGAGGCCGAGGCAGGACGGGCCCGGACACCGATCATCGCCCTGACCGCCAATGTCATGAGCCACCAGACCGAATCGTATCGGGCCGCCGGGATGGACGGATGCGTGGCCAAGCCGTTGCAGATCGCCCTTCTGGTCGAAGCGATCCATTCCGCGATGATCGCGAACGCCGAACAGGGCGAGGAAAACGCCGTCACTGCTAGGCATGAGGCCGCCTGAGCTGACAACGCTGTCAATTTTGATGCAGCGATCTTTTTTTGGTGATAGCGCTATCTCGATTGGTTCGGACCACCGGGTCTGGACGTGTTGAACAAGTGGCGCCGCGCCGGATGAATCCGGCCAAGGAGCCCGTGACAAGGGACGAAGCCAATGCGGGCATTTACAACTCTTCTGATGCTGACCTCGGCGCTGTGCGGCCCCGGCGTCGTACTGGCCCAGACGGCGTCGTCGCCGACGGTGCCGGCGGCGGCGACGGCCCACCCCGACCTCTGGCCGAAAGCCTCGTCCCCCGATGCGATGAGCGACCCGGCGACCGAGGCCTTCGTCGCCGACCTGCTGAAGCGGATGACGGTCGAGGAAAAGGTCGGCCAGATCATCCAGGCGGACATCGCCTCGATTACGCCCGCGGACCTCGCCACCTATCCGCTGGGATCGATCCTGGCCGGCGGGAATTCCGCGCCCGGCGGCAATGACCGCGCCAGCGCCCAGGCCTGGGTCGATCTGGCCCGGGCCTTCCGGGCGGCGGCGGCGGCCCGACCCGGCGCGCGCATTCCCCTGATCTATGGGATCGACGCCGTCCACGGGCACAACAACGTCGTCGGCGCGACGATCTTCCCGCACAACATCGGCCTGGGCGCCGCTCGCGATCCGGAGCTGATCCGCCGCATCGGCGAGGCCACCGCGCTGGAAGTCGCCGCCACCGGCGCCGACTGGACCTTCGGCCCGACCCTGGCCGTGCCTCGCGACGACCGCTGGGGGCGGACCTACGAGGGCTATGGCGAGACGCCGGAAATCCAGCGCGCCTATGCCGGCCCGATGACCCTGGGGCTACAGGGCGAGCTCTCTGCGGACCATCCGCTGGAGCCCGGGCATATCGCGGGCTCCGCCAAACACTATCTGGCCGACGGCGGCACCCAGGGCGGTACCGATCAGGGCGATTATCAGGGCCCCGAACAGGGTCTGATCGACATCCATCTGGGCGGCTATCCGGCGGCGATCGACGCAGGCGTCCTGTCGGTCATGGCCAGTTTCTCAAGCTGGAACGGCGTCAAGCATTCCGGCAATCCGACCATCCTTCGCGACGTTCTGCATGGACCGCTCGGGTTCGACGGCTTCGTAGTGTCCGACTGGAACGCCCACGGCCAGCTGCCCGGCTGCACCAACGAGAGCTGCGCGCTTGCCGTCAATGCCGGGATCGACATGCTGATGGCCCCCGACAGCTGGAAGCCGCTGTATGCCAGCACCCTGGCGCAGGTTCGCTCGGGCGAGATCTCGGCTCAGCGTCTGGATGAGGCCGTGACCCGGATTCTGAGAGCCAAGGTCAAGACCGGTCTGTTCCGCGATGAGCGCCCCGTGGAGGGGCGGCTCGAGGTGCTGGGTTCGCCCGAACATCGGGCCCTGGCCCGTCAGGCCGTCCGTCAGTCTCTGGTCCTGCTCAAGAACGAGGGCTCGGTCCTGCCGATCCGCGCCGGTGCCCGGGTTCTGGTCGCAGGATCCGCCGACGACATCGGTCAGGCGGCGGGAGGCTGGACCCTGACCTGGCAGGGGACCGGCAACACCCGGGCCGATTTCCCGAATGGCGAGTCGATCTGGGACGGCATCAAGACGGAGGTCACCGATGCCGGCGGCTCGGCTCAGCTGAGCGTCGACGGCACGTTCGCCGACAAGCCCGATGTGGCCATCGTCGTCTTCGGCGAGACCCCCTATGCCGAGTTCCAGGGTGATGTTCCGGATCTGGATTTCCGGCCGGAAGGTCCGCTGGAAACACTGCGCAAGCTGAAGGCCGCCGGCATTCCGACGGTGTCGGTCTTTCTGTCCGGCCGCCCGCTTTGGACGAACCCCGAGATCAACCAGTCGGACGCCTTCGTCGCGGCCTGGCTGCCCGGCAGTGAGGGCGGCGGCGTGGCCGATGTTCTGATCGGCGACGTCCAGGGCAAGGCGCGGCATGATTTCACCGGGAAACTGTCCTTCTCCTGGCCGCGCCTGGCGACGGGAGAGCCGCTGAACGTCGGCGATCCGAACTACGATCCGCAGTTCGCCTATGGCTATGGTCTGACCTATGCCGCCGGCCAATCGGTCGCTCAACTGTCCGAAGTTTCGGGCGTCACCACCAGCGCCTCGAGCGTGGACCGGTACCTGGTCGATGGGAAGCTGGTCGCGCCGTGGACGCTGTTCCTGACCGACGCGGGCGGCGAGGCTCAACTGGCCGTGAGCGCCGATGGCGAAAGCCCGCAGAAGCATGTCACCACGGGCGCAGTCGATGATCTCGCCCAGGAAAGCGCACGACAGTTCGCCTTCGACGGATCGGGCCCTGCATCGGTTTCGATCAAGGGTCCGGCCGTGGACCTGACGCGTCAGACCAATGGCGAGATGGCACTGTCCTTCCGGTATCGGGTCGATGCTCGTCCGGCCGGGACCGTCAGCCTCGCCGTGGGCGGGGGGGCTGTCGATCTGACCTCGATCCTGGCCGCTGCACCCCTGGGGGAATGGCGGACGATCAAGGTGGAATTGTCGTGCCTGCGGGCTGCTGGAGCCCGGGTGGCCGCCGTCGATGCGCCCTTCGCCTTGCGCGCGTCGAACGCCGTGACCCTTTCGATCTCGGAAGTCCAGCTCGCAGCGAACGAGAACGATACCGTCTGTCCTGCGGCCGTCGGCGCGCCGACGGGCACGCCGTAGTTCCAGCATGGCTTTCCGGGTTCGGCGTGGCCTTGCGGGTCACGCCGAACTGCGCGCGAGCGGTGGTCAGGCCCTCGCCTTTGAAGACGCGAAACGTCCTCTTGAACACGGCCCGGGATCAAATCCGCGCAACAATTGACGTGCATAAGTCTGACAATTGAATCTATAAAAGTTCGTCCGCTGGCGGGAGGCGATCGTGAGATTTTGTCGAGATTGGCCGGCGATGAAAGGTCGGGTCATGCCTGCGTCGGTCGGCCGCGAACAGGCGCGCACCGGGCTGAACCGGTATGGCTGCGTCATCGCATGGATGACCCTGATCGGCGCTTTTGTGTTTGCACCGGACGCACACGCCCAACTGCCCGGAGCCACGGTTCCGTCCTATCAGGATAACGCCCGGCCGGCCGCCGAGCGCGCCGCCGACCTGGTGTCCCGCATGACACTGGAAGAGAAGGCGTCACAGCTTCTGAACGACGCCCCGGCCATTCCCCGCCTTCAGGTGCGCGAGTACAACTGGTGGAATGAAGGCCTGCATGGCGTGGCGGCGGCGGGATATGCCACCGTATTCCCTCAGGCGATCGGCCTGGCAGCGACGTTCGACGCTCCGCGAATTCAGGCCGTCGCTGACCTGATCAGTGTCGAGTTTCGTGCCAAGCACCTGGCTGAGCGCCATCGTTTCGGGGGTTCGGACTGGTTCGCAGGGCTGACGGTCTGGTCGCCCAACATCAACATCTTTCGTGATCCCCGGTGGGGGAGGGGACAGGAAACCTATGGCGAGGACCCCTATCTGACCACCCGGCTGGGTGTGGCCTTCGTTCGCGGTCTGCAAGGCGAAGATGCTGACTATTACCGGACCGTCGCGACCCCGAAACATTTCGCCGTCCATTCCGGGCCGGAGGCCAGCCGGCACCGCGACGACATCCACCCGAGCGCCCGCGATCTCGCCGACACCTATCTGCCGGCGTTCCGGGCCACGGTGATCGAAGGCCAGGCCGGGTCGATCATGTGCGCCTATAATGCCGTGGACGGCGTGCCGGCCTGCGCCAGCCGGTCCCTGCTGACCGACTGGCTGCGCCGTGACTGGAAGTTCGACGGCTATGTCGTTTCCGACTGCGAGGCGGTCGCCGACATCTATCGGCCCGACCATCACGGGTATTCCGCCACGCCGGAAGCGGGTGTGGCCGCCGCCTTCGATGCGGGCATGGACCTGATCTGCGGCGGCCCGGTGGAAGGCGAGCATATCGTTCGTTCGGTCAGGGAGGGGCTGCTGTCGGAGGCCACGATCGACCGATCGCTGGTGCGCCTGTTCACGGCGAGGGTCAGGCTGGGACAGTTCGACGATGCCGCCCGTGTCTTCCCTTCGATCACGGCCGCCGACTATGACACGGACGCAGGGAGGGCGCTGTCTCTTGCGACGGCCGAGGCGGCCATGGTCCTGCTCAAGAACGACGGGTTGCTGCCGCTGAATGAAGACGTCCGCCGGATCGCCGTGATCGGCCCCAATGCCGACAGCCAGGCGGCCCTGGTCGGCAACTACAACGGGGAGCCGTCACAGCCGGTGACCATACTGGACGGCATTCGTCGTCGCTTTCCCGACGCGGAGATCACCTTTGCCGAAGGAACAGGCCTGATCGATCCTGCGCTGGTGCCCGTGCCGAACGCGGTCCTGTGCGCCGATGCGGAGTGTCGGACCAGCGGCCTGACGCTCGAGCGTTTTGCGGATCGCACCTATGCCACGGCCCCGATCGGGACCACGCCGGTCGGAGAGCCCCGCTATCGGTGGTCGGGCGAATTGCAGAGCGGTGCCGTCCGGTTCAGCGGCTTCCTGAAGGCGTCCGAGGATGGCGAGCACGTCTTCCGCTATGACGCCAATGGGGGGTATCGGATCTTCATCGACGACAAGCCCGTCGTCGATGCCTGGAGGGTCGATTGGCGGCCGTCCATCGCGGCGGGCAAGGTTCAACTGTCGCGCGGCCAGACCTATCGTATCCGGGTCGAGGCGTTCCAGCGCGCCACCGAGGGCAATGAGGGACTGTTGTGGAGCCTGCCCTCCGATCCCGGAGCCGTTGCGGCGACGCAGGCCGCCCGCAATGCGGACGTCGTCATCTTCGTCGCGGGACTGACCTCGCAGCTCGAAGGCGAGGAGATGGGGATCGAGGTTCCGGGCTTCGCCGGCGGCGACCGGACCAGTCTGGACCTGCCTGCGGTCCAGCAGTCACTGCTTGAAAAGGTCCATTCGACGGGCACGCCGGTCGTCCTGGTTCTGGTCAACGGCAGCGCCCTCAGCGTCAACTGGGCCGATGCCCATGTGCCTGCGATCCTGGAGGCCTGGTATCCGGGTGGTCAGGGCGGCGACGCCGTCGCTCGCATCATCGCCGGGGACGTCAATCCGGCGGGCCGGCTTCCGGTCACCTTCTACAGGTCCGCTGACGATCTGCCGTCCTTCACCGACTACGAGATGAAGGATCGAACCTATCGCTATTTCGACGGGCCGGTGCTGTACCCCTTCGGGCACGGCCTGTCCTACACCCGGTTTGCCTACAGCGACCCGAAGGTCGCAGCGCGACGGGTGAGTGCCGACGGCTCGGTGGAAGCCAGCGTCGTGGTCGCCAATGCCGGGGATCGCGCCGGGGACGAGGTGGTGCAGCTCTACCTCAGCCGGCCGGACGTCGCGGGCGCACCGAAGCATTCGCTGGTCGGCTTTCAACGCATCCATCTGGCGGCCGGCGAACAGCGCCGGGTCTCCTTCACCATCGACAATCGGAGCCTGTCCACGGTGGACGCGTCGGGTGTGCGACGTGTCGACGCCGGAACGGCCAGCCTCTGGTTCGGCGGCGGCCAACCGGGCCTGCCCCATGTGCCGGGCCAGGCCGCGAGTGTCGTCATCACCGGATCCGCGACCCTGCCGAACTGACCCGGCGCGCGGGCGTAATTTTCAGAGAGCTTAGACAATGATCGGGATTTCCATGACCCTGCGTCCTCTTCTGGCGACGACCCTTGCGTTCGCCCTGATCGCTCCGACGGCGCAGGCTCAGGTGGCAGACACGTCCCCGGTGGCCATCACGGTCGATCTCGATACGCCGGGGCCGACCATCAATCGCAACATCTTCGGACAGTTCGCAGAGCATCTTGGCACCGGGATCTACGGCGGCGTCTGGGTCGGTACGGACTCTCCCATTCCCAATGTCCGGGGTATCCGCACGGACGTCGTGCAGGCGTTGCGGGCGATCAAGGCCCCCAACATCCGCTGGCCGGGCGGGTGTTTCGCCGACGAGTATCACTGGCGCGACGGCATCGGTCCGGCGGAGACCCGGGTCGCACGGCTGAACGCCAGCTGGGGCAATGTCATCGAGCCCAACAGCTTCGGCACCCATGAGTTCATGGACTTCGCCGACCAGGTCGGGGCCGAGGTCTTCCTGTCGGTGAACGTCGGCTCCGGCACGGTTCAGGAGGCCGCCGACTGGCTCGAATACCTGACCGCCGACCAGCCGACGACCCTGGCCCAGGAACGGGCGGCGAACGGCCATCCCGAGCCCTACAAGATCAAATACCTGGGCCTGGGCAACGAGAACTGGGGCTGCGGCGGTGCGATGTCGGCGGAGCATTACGTCGAGGAGATGAAGCAGTACGCCCACTATTCGCGCAATCTGAACCCCGCCCAGACCGGACCCGATGCCATGCAGCGCGTCGCCGTGGGCTGGGATAGCGGCAACGAGGACTATACCGAAGCGGTGATGCAGGCCTGGACGGAAAAGGTCTGGAGCTGGGACATCGAGGGCGTCTCGCTGCATGGCTACACCATCCCGAACTCCTGGGAGGCAAAGGGGCCGAGCGTCGGCTTCGGCGAGGACGAATACGCCAAGGCGATCAAGGCGACGCTGAAGATGGAGGGCTGGATCACGGCCCAGACCGCCATCATGGATCGCTATGACCCTGAAAAGAACGTCGACCTTTACGTCGATGAATGGGGTCTGTGGGCCGACCCGACCCCGGGCAGCAACCCCGGGTTCCTGCAGCAGCAGAACACCATGCGCGACGCCGTCATCGCGGCGTTGAACCTCAACATCTTCATGCGCCATGCCGACCGGGTGCAGGTCGCCAACATCGCCCAGATGGTCAACGTCTTGCAGGCCATGATCCTGACCGACGGGCCGAGGATGGTCCTGACGCCGACCTATCATGTCTATGACCTGTATGTGCCGTTCCAGGATGCGACCCTGGTTCCGCTGAGCCTGGACGAGGGCGTCTATACCTTCGGGGATATCAGCCTGCCGCGATCCGACGCCGTGGCGGCGCGCGACAAGGACGGCGCGCTTTGGCTGTCGCTGGTCAATGTCGATCCCAACACGCCGCTGACGCTGACACTGAGGCTTCCCGGCGCGACCGGAACCGCCCAGGGGCGGTTGCTGACCGCGCCGGCGATGGACAGCCACAACACCTTCGACAGCCCCGACACCGTCAAGCCGGTGGCGTTCGCCGGACGGGTCTCGAACGGCCAGATGACCTTCGACCTGCCGCCGCGCTCCGTCGCCGTCGTCAAGGTACAGTAGGGCCATGGGGCGGGGGCTTTTCGGCGTAAAGCTGCGCTGGTGGATCATCGGCCTGGTCATGCTGGGCGCGATCCTCAACTATCTGTCGCGCAGCACGCTGGGCGTCGCAGCCCCGACCCTGAACACCGAACTGGGCATCACGACCCAGCAGTATTCCTACATCACCAGCGCCTTCCAGCTGGGCATCATGATGCAGCCGCTGTGCGGGTTCGTGCTGGACACATTGGGCCTGAGGACGGGTTTCGCCCTGTTCGCGACGGCCTGGTCGCTGATCACGATCGCCCATGGGCTGGCCAACAGCTGGCCGATGCTGGCCGGTCTGCGCGGCCTGCTGGGTCTGGCCGAGGGCTCGGCCAATCCGGCCGGGATGAAGGCAGTCTCCGAGTGGTTTCCTGCGCGCGAGCGGGGCATGGCGGGCGGGGTGTTCAACATGGGCGCCTCCGTCGGGTCGATGCTGGCCCCGCCGCTCGTGGCCTGGGCCATCCTGACCTACAACTGGCAGGCCGCCTTCGTGATCACGGGGGGGCTCGGGCTGGTCTGGGTCGTGCTCTGGCTGGTCTGTTATCGTGCGCCGGAACGGCACCCGGCCCTGTCGGACGCCGAGCGGGCCGAGATCGTGGAGGGGCGCGAAGCCCATACGCTGAGCGACGGGACCCGGCCGTCCATCCTGCGCCTGCTGCGCCAGCGCAACTTCTGGGGCATCGCCCTGCCGCGCTTTCTGGCGGATCCGACCTGGGGAACCCTGGCCTTCTGGGTGCCGCTGTATCTGACGACCGTGCGCGGGTTCGACCTGAAGCAGATCGCCCTGTTCGCCTGGCTGCCTTTCGTGGCGGCCGACCTGGGCTGTCTGTTCGGGCCCAGCGTCGTTCTGTTTTTGCAAAAGCGCGGCGTCAAGCTGATCGACGCCCGCCGATGGGCCTTTACCGTCGGTGCCGTGCTGATGATCGGGGTGGCCTTCGTCGGCATGGTCGACAGTCCCTATCTGGCCATCCTGCTGCTGTGCCTGGGCGGTTTTGCGCACCAGACCCTGTCGGTGACGGTCATCACCATGTCGTCGGATCTGTTCCGAAGGAACGAGGTCGCCACCGTCACGGGCATGGCCGGGACCATGGGCAATCTGGGGGTTCTGCTGTTCTCGCTGCTGATCGGCGGGCTGGTCATGACGGTGGGATACACGCCCTTCTTCATCGCCCTGGCGGTGCTGGATCTGCTGGGTGCGGTCGTCCTGTGGACCCTGGTGCGTGACCCGGGTGGATCGACGCCGGGGCAGGGGGCGGGGTCGAGCGCGGCCCTCGTCGATGCGCGGCCGTGATCCGCAATCCGATCCTGCGCGGGTTCAACCCCGACCCGTCCATCGTCCGGGTGGGCACCGACTACTATATCGCGACCTCGACCTTCGAGTGGTTCCCGGGGGTGCAGATCCACCATTCGACCGACCTCGTGAACTGGCGACTGATCACGCGACCTCTGCGGCGTCCGAGCCAGCTCAACATGATCGGGGCACCCGATTCCTGCGGCGTCTGGGCCCCCTGCCTGACCCATGCCGACGGCCTGTTCCACCTCGTCTACACCGATGTGAAGCGGTACGGCCGGACCTCGGTCGGCGGCGCATCGGGGGCTTCGCTCAGGGACTTCCACAACTATCTGGTGACCAGTCCGACGATCGACGGCGACTGGTCCGACCCGATCCATCTCAACTCCAGCGGCTTCGATCCGTCGCTTTTCCATGACGATGACGGGCGCAAATACCTGATCAACATGCTGTGGGACCACCGGCCCGGCGCAAACCGGTTCGGCGGCATCGTGTTGCAGGAGTACGACCCGGGGCTGAAGCGGCTGGTCGGGGAGCGGCGGGTCATCTTCAAGGGGACGGCGCTCGGCCTGACCGAGGCCCCGCATCTGTATCGGCGCGACGGCTGGTACTATTTGCTGACCGCCGAGGGGGGCACTGGATGGGGCCATGCGGTGACGCTGGCGCGGTCGCGCAGCCTCGATGGCCGGTACGAACTCCATCCTGACGGACCGATCCTGACCGCGCGCGACCGGCCCGACAGCCCGCTGCAGCGCGCCGGGCATGCCGATCTGGTCGAGGATGCCGAGGGCCGGACCTGGGCGGTCTATCTGTGCGGCCGGCCGCTTCGAAATCGCGGCCGGTGTGTCATGGGCCGGGAGACGGCGATCCAGCCGATGGTCTGGGGCGAGGACGGCTGGTTGCGGACCGAGGCCGGTGATGCCCTGCCGGTCCTCGATGTGGTCATGCCCGGCACAGACGTTCCGGCGGCGGCCGACGTTGTCGAGATCACCACTTTTGACGGCCCGGACCTGCCGCTGGCGTTTCAGTGGCTGCGATCGCCGTGGCCCGAGGAACTGTTCTCCCTGACCGAGCGGCCCGGTGTGCTGCGCCTGTTCGGCCGGGAGAGTCTCGGTAGTGCCTTTCGGCAGTCGCTGGTGGCGCGGCGACAGCAGGCCTTCTGCTTCACCGCCACGACCGCCATGAGCTTCCAGCCGGCCCACTATCAGCAGGCTGCCGGGCTGGTCTGCTACTACGGCGCGGCAAAGTTTCACTATCTGCACGTGACCCACGACGACGTCCTGGGTCGAGTTCTCCAGGTGATGTCGGCCCTGCCGGACCAGGCACAGGCCGACGCCTTCACCCGCCCCATCTCCATTCCCGACGGCCGGATCGAACTGCGGGTCGATGTCGATGAGGAGCGGCTGCGGTTCGCCTGGCGACAGGGCGACAGCGACTGGACCTGGTTGCCCGAGGTGTTCGACGCCAGCATCCTGTCCGACGAGGCGGCTCAGCCGGGGACCGCGAACTTCACCGGCGCCTTCGTCGGCATGGCCTGTCAGGACACGTCCGGCGCCGGCCTGCATGCCGACTTTCACCATTTCGATTATCGCGAGCGGCCTTACCGGCCGCGACCCTGACCGACGCAGCGCGACCAAACCCCTGGAGATCCCGACCATGACCCTGACATCCAATCGCCGGACCCTGCTGAAGTTCGGGGCCGCCGCATCGACCGGCCTGGGGGCAGGGGCGGCGCTCGCGTCGCCGCAGACCGAGCGCAAGCTGGGCTATGCGATCATGGGCCTGGGGATGTACGCCGACATCATCCTGCCGCGCTTCGCCGAGTGCCGGCATTCGCGCGTGACGGCACTGGTCAGCGGATCACCGGAGAAGGCGCGGCGCTATGCGGCCCAGTACGGTGTGCCGGAGACCGGCCTCTATACCTACGACACCTTCGACACGATCCGGGACAATCCGGACGTCGACATCGTCTACGTCATCCTGCCCAACGGCATGCACCACGAGTGGACCCTGCGCGCGGCGGCGGCGGGCAAGCACGTCATGTGCGAGAAACCCATGGCCAATACGGCGGCGGAGGCCGAGGCCATGATCGCGGCCTGTCGCGCCGCCGATCGCAAGCTGATGATCGGCTATCGCAGCCATTTCGAGCCGAACAATCGCGAGGCGATCCGGATGGCCCGTTCCGGCGAGCTGGGCAAGCTCAGCGTCATCTCCGCCGAGACCGGCTTCAACATCGGCGATCCGAAGCAATGGCGGCTGAACCGTGCCCTGGCCGGCGGTGGATCGATGATGGACATCGGCATCTACAGCCTTCAGGCCGCCCGCTATCTGACGGGTGAGGAGCCGGTGGCGGTGACCGCGATCGAGTCGACCGACCGTTCCGACATCCGGTTCAAGGAGGTCGAGGACACGATCAACTTCCTGCTGAAGTTCCCTTCGGGCGTCGTGGCCAACTGCGTCTCCTCGTACGGATCGGGTCACAATCGTTACCGCGTCGTCGGCAAGGACGGCTGGCTCGATGCGGAGCCGGCCACGGCCTACAACGGCAACCGCCTTCGGCTGCGCAAAGGCGGACAGACGGTCGATCATCCGGCCCCGGCGCTGGCGAACAACCAGTTCGCAGGGATGCTGGACCACCTGTCGCAGTGCGTGATGACCAATGCCGAGCCGATCGTCTCGGGCGAAGAAGGCCTGCGCGACATGCGGATCATCGAGGCGATCTACACCTCGGCGCGCGAGGGGCGGACCGTTACGCTCTGACGTCTCGAACCGGCGCGCGGGCGAGCTGGGGCAGGACGACGAAGACCAGCCCCGCCGCCACCGTCAGACAGGCCGCCGGGAACAGCATCGGCAGGATGTCGCTGCCGGTCGCCTGTTTGATCGCGGGCACGACGGTCTGGGCGACGAAGCCGCCCAGGTTGCCGATCGAGTTGATGGCCGCGATCCCCGCCGCCGCCCCGGCACCGCGCAGGAAGGTCGGCGGCAAGCTCCAGAACACAGGCTGGGCTGCGAAGATGGCCGGGGCGGCGATGCAGAGCAGGGCGAATTTGGCGACGGCCCCGGGCACGACGACACTCAGCACCAGACAGGCCGCTCCGACCAGCGCCGGTCCGGCGATATGCCAGGCGTTGTGGCCGACCCGGGCGGCATGACGGGGCAGCAGCCACAGGGCGAACCCGACAAGGATCCAGGGAATGACGTTCAGCATCCCGTTCACGGTGTTGGACACCCCGAACCCCTTCACCACCGTCGGCAGCCAGTAGCTGAGCCCATAGGCCGCCAGGGGGAAGCCGACGTACATCACGGCCAGCAGCAGCACGCGCCGATCCAGCATGGCCCGCCAAGGCGAGGCGTGACCGGTCTCCGGGGCCGCGTCGTCCTCGGCCTTGAGGACGCCGGCGATCCAGGACTTCTGATCCGGCTCGAGCCACGCCGCGCTCTGGGGGCCATTCGGCAGGCGAAACAGAACATAGGGCGCCAGCGCGACCGCCGGGATACCGGTGGCGATGAAGACCCACTGCCAGCCGGCAAGTCCCCACAGACCGTCGAGATCCAGCAGGGCCCCGCCGATCAGGGCGCCGACCGCATTCGCGACGGCGCTGGCGATCATGAACGCGCCGATCATCCGGCCGCGATGCGACTGCGGGTACCAGAGTGTCAGCACATAGAGGACCCCGGGAAAGAAACCCGCCTCGGCCGCGCCCAGCAGGAAGCGCAGGATGTAGAACATGGCCGGGCTGTCGGTGAAGCCGAGCGCGATGGTGATCAGACCCCAGGTCGCCATGATGCGGGTGAACCAGACGCGAGCCCCGACCTTGGCCAGGATCAGGTTGGCGGGGGCCTCGAACAGGAAATAGCCGATGAAGAACAGGGCGGCGCCCAACCCATAGACCGCCTCGCTCATGCGCAGGGCGTCGGCCATCTGGAGCTTGGCGTAGGAGACGTTCTGCCGGTCGATGTAGGCGATCAGATACATCAGGCAGAACAGCGGCATCAGACGGCCGGTGATCCGCCGAAGCGTCGCCTTGCCGAGGGCGTCAGCGTGGGGGTTCGACGTCATGCCTCTGTCCTCCGCGCGCCCTGGTGGCCCGGGTGCGTCTTCTGGTCCAATCGCCGCTTTGCCATCGGCCAGCCTTTGGTTTAGGGCTGAACGCACGCAATTGACAACGTTGTCGGAAGAACAAATCGTGTTGAGACGCATCCTGGTCGTATTGGCTTGCCTGAGCCTGTCTGCAGCGGGCGCGGCCGTCGCCCAGCCGGCTGAACCGCCGTCCCAGCGGGTCCGCGATCTTCTCGGCCGAATGACGTTGGACGAAAAGATCGGTCAACTGAACCAGGTGCCGGGCGGGCGACAGCGCGCGCTGAACTCACGCCTGGACGCGGCGGCGCTGGACCGGGTGCGACGCGGCGAGATTGGCTCCTTCCTGCATGTGGCGGGTGCCACCCAGATCCGCGAACTGCAGCGGGTGGCGGTCGAGGAATCGCGGCTGGGCGTGCCCCTGCTGTTCGGCATGGACGTGGTGCATGGCTACAAGACCCTGTTCCCCGTGCCCCTGGCCCTGGCGGCCAGCTGGGACCCGCCCCTGGTCGAGCAGACGGCCCGCGTGGCGGCGGTCGAGGCGACGGCCGCCGGTCTGAACTGGACCTTCTCGCCCATGGTCGACATCGCCCGGGACCCCCGCTGGGGCCGGGTCGTCGAGGGGGCAGGGGAGGACCCCTATCTCGGATCCATCCTGACGACGGCCCAGGTGCGCGGCTATCAGGGCTCGTCCCTGGCCGACGCCACCTCGATCCTCGCCACCGCAAAGCATTTCGTCGGCTATGGCGCGGCGGTGGGCGGCAGGGACTATGACAGCGCCGACATCACCGATCGCACCCTGCACGAAGTCTATCTGCCGCCCTTCCATGCGGCGGTTCAGGCCGGGGCGGGGTCGATGATGACCGCGTTCAACGATATCGCAGGCGTGCCCCTGACGGCGCATCCGGCGCTGGTGCGGGGGCTGCTGCGCGGGGAGTGGAACTATGACGGCCTGATCGTCAGCGACTGGAACGCCATCCCCGAACTGCTCAATCACGGTATCGCGGCAACGCCTCGCGAAGCCGGCGCGGCGGCCCTGCGCGGCGGCGTCGACATGGAAATGGCGGGCAACCTCTATTCCGCTGAACTGAAGGGGGCGATCGAGGCCGACCCGGCCCTGCTGCCGATGCTGGACGAGGCCGTCATCGCCGTGCTGACCGCCAAGGAACGGCTGGGCCTGTTCGATACGCCGTACGGCCGCGCCGATCCTGCGCGCGAGGCGGCCGCCATGCTGACGCCCGATCATCGCGCGCTCGCCCGTGAGGCCGCGCGGCGCTCGATCGTGCTGCTCAAGAACGACGGCGAACTGTTGCCCATCGCCGCCTCCGCGCGTCGGATCGCCGTGATCGGCGCCCTGGCCGAGGACGCCAACTCGTCGCTGGGCAGCTGGCGCGCCCAGGGCAAGGTCGAGGACGTTCGGCCGCTGATCCCCGCCCTGCGCGAGGCCCTGCCACAGGCCACGATAACCTATGCCCAAGGCTATCGGCCCGAGGCGGCGCAGGCGATCGCCGTGACCGCTTCCGGCGAGGGGGCCCAGGCCGTGCATGAGGTCTCGGACGCCGAGGCCTTGGCCGAGGCGGTCGAGGCGGCGCGTGCCTCTGACCTGGTCCTGCTGGTGGTCGGCGAGCATTTCGACCGGTCGGGCGAGGCGCGCAGCTATACCGATATCGGCCTCAGCGCCGCCCAGGATGCACTGGCGGCCGCCGTACTCGACACGGGCAAGCCGGTCGTCGTGATCCTGATGAACGGCCGGCCGCTGGCGATCCCAGAGTTGGCCGAACGCGCGCCGGCGATCCTGGAGACCTGGTTCCTCGGCGTCGAAAGCGGGCCGGCCATCGCCGATGTCCTGACCGGCCGCGTCTCGCCGGGCGGCCGTCTGCCAATCAGTTTCCCGCGCGCCAACGGGGCCGCGCCCCTGACCTACGCCCATCTGCCGACCGGTCGTCCGGCCGCCGAGGATCTGGTGCGCGACACGGCCCGGTATCGCGACCAGCCGATCACGCCCCTGTTCGCATTCGGCCACGGCCTCAGCTACGCCCGGTTCCAGTACAGCGACCTGCTGCTCAGCCAGACCGAGGTTGCGGCCGATGGCCAGATCGACATCGGCGTAACGGTCCGCAACACCTCCACCGTCCCGGCCGATGAAGTGGTCCAGCTCTATGTCCGTGACCCGGTCGCCGCCGTGTCACGGCCGGTGCAGGAACTGCGAGGGTTTCGCCGTGTGGCCCTTGCACCCGGTCAGGCGAAGCGGGTGCGGTTCACCCTGACGCCTGCCCAACTCGCCTATTGGGATGGCACGGTCGATGTGGGGCGCTGGCGCATCCAGGCGGGCGACATCCAGGTGATGGTCGGAGCATCGTCGGCCGATATCCGCGAACGGACCACCTTTACCATCACATCCGACGGTGTCAGCGCCATCCCGGCCGCGGCCATCCCGACCCCGTCCACCGAGGAGCCCCGACCTTGAGCCTGTCCCGCCGTCTGGTTATCGCCGGGGCCGCCGCCCTTTCCGCCACCGCCTGCCGGAGCGTCGCCATGCCCGAGGCCCAGACCGCCAATCCGACCGTGGGCAAGATCGTCCGCGACGACCCCGCTCTCGACCGGTTGATCGCACCGGACGCCACGATCGAGAAACTGGCCGAGGGCTACACCTGGTCCGAGGGTCCGGTCTGGATCGCCGACGGCGGCTATCTGCTGTTCAGCGACGTACCCCGGAACAGGATTCACCGCTGGTCGCCGGCGGATGGGGCCTCGGTCTTCATGGATCCGTCCGGCTTCGACGGTGCCGACGCCTCGGGTTACCGCGAGCCGGGCTCGAACGGACTGATCGCGGGGCCGGCGGGATCGATCCTGATGGCCGACCACGGCAATCGCGCAATCGCCCGTGTCGATCTGGCCAGCAAGACCAAGACGCTTCTGGCCACCCATTACAACGGCAAGCGGTTCAACTCGCCCAACGATCTGGTCCAGGCCAGCAACGGCGCGATCTTCTTCACCGATCCACCCTATGGGCTAGAGGGGATGAACGCCTCGCCGCTGAAGGAACAGCCCCACAACGGCGTCTATCGGCTCGACCCGGACGGCACAGTCACCCTGCTGGAGGACGGCCTGACCTTTCCGAACGGGATCGCCCTGTCGCCGGACGAACGCACCCTCTACGTCCCCGTTTCCGATCCCGAGCGCGCCGTGGTCATGGCCTATGACCTGAGCCCGGCGGGCACGCTGTCCAACGGCCGGGTGCTCAAGGATCTCACCGCCATGGTCGGGGACGCCCATCCCGGCCTGCCTGACGGTCTGGCCATCGACGCGTCGGGACATCTGTTCGTCACGGGGCCGGGTGGCGTCCATGTGCTGACACCCGACGGCCGTTCCCTGGGTCGCATCGACACGGGCAGCGCCACCGCCAACTGCAAGTTCGGTGGCGATGGCCGCACGCTGTACATCACTGCGGGTTCCAGCCTGGTGCGGGTCAGGACGCTGACCCGCGGCTCGCGCCAGGCCTGAATCAGGTCGAGGGGGGCGGTGCCGCCGGCGCAGGCATCGCGGCCCTGACGGGCGTCAGGGTGCAGCCTCCACCGATCGGTGCGGCGATGGCGCAAGGGATGACCCGGTCGGTGACCTCGTCCTTGACGTGGAAGATGTAACCGTCCGACCCCGCGCAACGCGCTTCGTAGAAGGCCCCGTTGGCGTTGGCTCCCATGAACCGGCCACCGTCGACCTCACAGGCCGCGGCATCGGTCCCGGCCAGCCGCGCCTTCATCGTGGCGAACTGTTCCTCGGGCGTCGTGCTGGCACAGCGTGATCCGGCGCTGACGATGATCCAGCATTCGGTCTTCTCCCAGCCTGTGTCGGTCCGCTTCAGGCGATAGCCGTCCGCGCCCGCACACCCGATCTCGTAGACCGTCTGGCCGTTGGCGGTGCCGACCGGCCCGGCGGAATCGACCTGACACTGGATGCCGGCTTCACGCGCATAGGCGGCCAGGACCGCCATTCCGTTCTGGTTCGCGGGCATCGTGCAGACGAAGGTGGTTTCGTTCCCCGGGCCGGCGACGTTCTGTGTTGCGGACTGGGCGGCGACGATACAGCTGACGGCCTGCGGCGGGGTCGAGGCGATCAGCAGATAGCCCGGTCCGGTCAGACACGTCGCCTCATAGATGCTGGCGCTTTCGGACGTCTTGCCCAGCAGTTTCGCCTCCGTCACCTGGCAGGTCGCGCCGGCACCCGTCACAGCGGCCTGGGCGTTGGCCAGGCTCTGGGCCGGCGGCTCGCGGCGCGCCTGGGCGTTCAGCCGCTGCATGTTGCGCAGGACCTCGCGTTCGGCCTCCATGATGTAGCCCGCGTTCAGTTCATTGGGCGGAATGCCGTTCTCGATCTGCGCCAGCGCCGGACCGGCCGCCGAAAGGGCGAGGGCGGTCATGATCGGAGTGACGAGAAATGCGATGAGGCGAGAGAGGGTCATCACGTCATCCAGTACGGTGATCTGAAAAGTCAGACATGACCGTGGGGGCCATGACAACGTAGGTCAAGCTGTGCCGCGCAATCATTCCGGGCGATGACGCTCATCCCGCAAGCCCTAAAGTCGGCGGACGGCGGCCTGGGATTCGGCCGCGCGGACCAGCGGATTTCTGAGCGGCAGCGTGAACGGCGACGCCTCGATCTCGAACACATCGCCCACCTGGGTGCGCACGCCCTCCGAGAAGGAGAGGGTGGCGGTCCCGAAGAAATGCACGTGGACGTCTCCGGGACGACGGAACAGGTCGTATTTGAAGTGATGGTGCTCGAGGTTGGTCAGGCTGTGGGACATGTTGTCCTCACCCGACAAGAACGGCCGCTCCCACAGTACCTTGTCGTCGCGCAGGATCCGGCTGGTCCCGCGTAGATCCGTCGGCGGAGTTCCGACGAGCAGTTCCGGTCCCAGAGCGGCCGGGCGCAGTTTGGAATGGGCCAGCCACAGATAGTTGTGGCGCTCGGTCACGTGGTCGCTGAACTCGTTGGCGAGGCAGACGCCCAGCCGCCACGGCGTCCCGTCCGGCCCGATCAGATAGATACCGGCGAGTTCCGGTTCCTCGCCGCCGTCCTGGGCGAAGGCCGGCATGGTCAGAGGCTGTCCGGGCCCGACCAACTGCGACCCGTCGCCCTTGTAGAACCATTCCGGCTGCTGGCCGACCGCGCCGGGGGCAGGCTTGCCGCCCTTCAACCCTTCCAGAAACATCCGCATCGAATCGGTCTGGTGGTCGGCGGCTGCGGCGGCCCGGTGCATCTGGTCGCGGCCCTCGGCCGAGCCGAGGTGGGTCAGGCCGGTGCCGGTCAGGCTCAGGTGGGCCGGGTCATCGTGATCGATGGGGGCCAGCAGGCGGCCGGCCTCCAGCGCCGCGTTCAGATCAACGACATCCCCCAGGCCGTGGCGGCCGATGACGGTGGCCAGATCGGCACCGGACGTGATGGCGTCCGAGGCCAGGGTGCGCACGGTTTCGGCATCCATGACGAAGCGGGCGTCGGGCCCATCGGCGGCGATGACCTGCCGGCGGCCGTCATCGGCCCGGTACTGGAGAAGGCGCATGGAGCGGAGCCTCAGTCGGCAGTCGTGAGGCGATAGACCATCACGTGTCTGTAGGGCCGATCCGGATCGACGCGGGCCGATACGAAGGCCGGAACGTTCGGGGCATTGGGAAATTTCTGGGGTTCCAGCGCCAGGCCGTCGCCCATCCGGTAGAGATGCCCGCCCTTGCCGACGAGTGTCCCGTCGAGGAAATTGCCGGAATAGACCTGGATCCCGGGGTCGGTGGTCAACACCTCCAGCACCCGTCCGCTCTGTGGATCTTCGAGGCGGGCCGCGAGCCGGGGCTGGTCCGTCACGCCCTTGTCGAGGGCGAAGTTGTGATCATAGCCGCGCCCCAGGCGGATTTGCTCGTCCCGCGCGTCACGCAGGCCCTCGCCGATAACCCGTGGCGTGCGGAAATCGAACACCGTTCCGGCGACCGGTCGCAGTTCGCCGGTCGGAATCAGCGCCGCATCCACCGGCGTATAGGCCGCCGCCGGGATGGTCAGCCGGTGTCCCTCGATCCCCCCCGGCGCGCCTTCACCTGCCATGTTGAAGATCGCGTGGTTGGTCATGTTGACGATGGTCGGCACCGAGGTCGTCGCGCCAAACGCGATGGTCAGGGCACCGGTGTCGTCGAGGCTGTAGGTCACGGTGGCGTCGAGTTGCCCCGGATAGCCGGCGTCTCCGTCCGGGCTGGTGTGGGACAGCACGACCCGCGCCTGGGGACCGCTTTCGACCGAGACCACGCGCCAGGCCACCTTGTCAAAGGCCTTGCCTCCGCCGTGCAGGGAGTTGGTCGTGTCGTTCAGTGGCAGCTGATAGGTCCGGCCATCCAAGGTGAACCGTCCGCCCGCGATACGGTTGGCATAGCGCCCCACCGTGACGCCGAAATAGTTCGGATGGGTCTCGTAGTCCGAGGCGTTGTCATAGCCGAGCACGACGTCGGCGACGCGGCCGGCGCGATCGGGACCGCTCATCGACTGGAGGGTCGCGCCATAGGTCAGGATACGGGCAGAGACCCCGTGATCGTTGCTCAGTACGATGGCCTCGACGGCGGTTCCGTCCGCAAGGACACCCGCCGCCTCACGCCGCGCCTCGGCAGCGGAGACTCCGCTCCAGGACGCCAGCCAGACAAGGGCCGTCATTGCCAATCCGGCTCTAACCATCGTTCGTCCCCAAGCTTTTTGCGCCGCGCTTGACGCCCGGCCTTGGCCCGCACAATAGTCTGACAAATGAGATGAGAGCAAGCGGCACCGGGCCCACCCGAGATGTCTGCTGCTGGGGAAACGAAGACGATGGCAGGACCGGTATCGGGCGTGACGGCCCAGGCTCAACCCGGCGCGACCGGGGGACCGGGAGCGCGCGCCGTGCTGTCGTTGCTGGCGACCCTGTTCTTCATGTGGGGGTTCATCACCGTCATCAACAACACCCTGTTGCCGCATCTGCGCAGTGTGTTCGTGCTGGACTACACCCGGACGACCCTGATCGAATCGGTCTGGTTCATCGCCTATTTCGTGGCCTCGATCCCGTCGGCCAAGCTGATCGAGCGGATCGGCTACAAGCGCTCGATCGTCACCGGCCTGGCCGTGATGGCGGTGGGGGCCTTGATGATGGTCCCGGCGGCGCGACTGGCCTCCTACGGTCTGGTCCTGACCGCCCTGTTCGTCATCGCCAGCGGCATCACCCTGCTTCAGGTCGCGGCCAACCCCTATGTCACGGTGATCGGACCGCCGGAGACGGGCTCGTCGCGACTGAACCTTGTCCAGGCCTTCAACTCCCTGGGCACGACGCTCGCGCCGCTGTTCGCGGGCTATCTGATCCTGGGGCGTTCCAGCGGCGGCACGGCCCAGGGCGAGGTCGTCCTGACCGCAGCCGAACGCTATGCCGACGCCCAGTCGGTCATCCTGCCCTACATCATCGTAGCGGTGGTGCTGGCCCTGCTGGCCGTTGTCATCGCCCGCTTTCCCCTGCCGACCATCAATGCCTCGGGTCGCCGCGCCAGCGCCGCGGATCGCAAGGGCCTGTCGCTCTGGAAGCACCGCA
>NZ_JBIIAY010000103.1:0-11423 GCF_044239655.1 Brevundimonas sp. | reverse complement strand
CCGGGATGATCAAGCAGGAGGCCGCCGGCATCTATGCCTGGCTGCCGCTGGGCTTGCGCGTGCTGAACCGCATCGAACAGATCGTGCGCGAGGAGCAGGAGCGGGCGGGGGCGGTCGAGGTGCTCATGCCCACGCTGCAACTGGCCGACCTGTGGCGGGAGTCGGGGCGTTACGACGCCTATGGCCCCGAGATGCTGCGCATCACCGACCGGCACGAGCGCGAGCTGCTGTACGGCCCCACCAACGAGGAGATGATCACCGACATCTTCCGCAGCTTCGTGAAGAGCTACAAGGCCCTGCCGCTGAACCTGTTTCACATCCAGTGGAAGTTCCGCGACGAGCGCCGGCCCCGGTTCGGCGTCATGCGCGGCCGCGAGTTCCTGATGAAGGACGCCTATTCGTTCGACGTCGACGAGGCCTCGGCGAGGAAGGCCTACAACCGGATGTTCACGGCCTATCTGAACACCTTCGCGCGGCTGGGGCTGAAGGCCGTGCCGATGCGAGCCGACACCGGGCCGATCGGCGGCGACCTGTCCCACGAGTTCATCGTCCTGGCCGAGACCGGCGAGAGCCAGGTCTTCTGCGACCGCCGTCTGGTCGAGATGCCCGCCCCCGGCAACGACGTGGACTGGGACGACCTGCAAGGCGTCTTCGACGAGCGCACGTCCATGTACGCCGCCACCGAGGAAATGCACGACGCCGCCGCCTTCGAGGCCCAGACGCCCGAGGCGGATCGCCTGACCGCGCGCGGCATCGAGGTGGGCCACATCTTCTATTTCGGCACGAAATATTCCGCGCCGATGAAGGCCAGGGTGGCCGGTCCCGACGGCAAGGATACCGAGGTCCATATGGGGTCTTACGGCGTCGGTGTGTCGCGCCTGCTGGGGGCCATCATCGAGGCCAGCCATGACGATGCCGGCATCATCTGGCCCGACGCCGTGGCTCCGTTCGACGTGGTTGTCATCAACCTGCGCGCCTCCGACGAAGCCGTCAGCGCGGCGTGCGAGGATGCGGTCGCGCGGCTGGAAGCGGCCGGCAAGGTCGTCCTGTATGATGACACCGACGAACGCCCGGGCGGCAAGTTCGCTACCGCCGACCTGATCGGCGTGCCCTGGCAACTGACCATCGGTCCCAAGGGCCTGGCCGACGGCGTGGTCGAGCTGAAACGCCGCGCCACGGGGGAGAAGGTGTCGGTGGCGCTGGATCAGGCGCTGGAGAAGCTGGCTTGACGGACGCTTCCTTGGCCGCGAAGCCTGCCAAACCCGCCGGTGCCTTCTCCTCGTGGGAAATCGGCCTGGCCCTTCGCTACCTGCGCGCCAAGCGCAAGGAGGGCGGGGTGGCGCTGATCGCGATCATTTCCTTCTTCGGCATCATGCTGGCCGTGATGGCCCTGATCGTGGTGCTCAGCATCATGTCGGGCTTCCGTTCCGAATTGCTGGGCCGGATGCTCAGCTTCAACGGCCATATGTATGTCCAGGGCGCGGTCCTGACCTCGCCCGATCGGGACGCGGCCCTGACCCGCATCAAGGCCGTGCCCGGCGTCGTCAGCGTCAGCCCTCTGGTCGAGGCCCAGGCGCTGATCCGCGCGGGCGGCCAGACCACGGGGGCCGTCGTACGCGGCCTGCGTCCTCAGGATCTGGGGACCATGCAATACGTCTCGTCCAGCCTGTCCGATGAGGCCAGGGCCAGCTTCGGGCGCGGCTTCTACGGCGGCGACAGGGTGCTGGTCGGTCAGGCCCTGATGGACCAGATGGGCCTGAGGGTCGGCGACCCGATCAGCATCTATTCCCCGACCGGTGCCGACAGCGCCTTCGGCAATCTGGGTGGCCAGGAGAAGACCTATTTCATCGGCGGTGCCTATTCGTCCGGCACGGCCGACTACGACCGCGCCTTCATCTTCATGCCCCTGGAACAGGCCCAGCTGTTCTTCGGCAAGGAGGGACTGTGGGACGTGATCGAGCTCAAGGTCGACGAGCCGGACCGTGTGCAGGACTATCTCGCCCCCGTCCGTGACGCGGCCGGTGCCGGATCGCTCGTCACCGACTGGACCCAGCGTCTGGCCGCCTTCTGGGGTGCGCTGAAGGTCGAGCGGGTGGCCATGTCGATCATCCTGGGGATGGTCGTGGCCATCGCCGCCCTGAACATCATTTCCGGCATCGTCATGCTGGTGAAGAACAAGACCCGCGACATCGCCATCCTGAGAACCATCGGGGCCAGCCCGTCGTCGATCCTGCGGGTCTTCTTCATGGCCGGGGCGTCGATCGGGGTCGCGGGCACGATCGTGGGCCTGATCCTTGGGCTGCTGTTCTGCCTGAACATCGGGGCGATCCAGCATTTCCTGGAGTTCGTCTTCCAGACCCAGCTTTTCAACGCCGACGTCTACATGCTGGACGCCATCCCGGCCAAGGTGGACCCGATGGACGTGGTCTGGATCACCCTGTGGGCCGTCTTCATGTCCTGCGTGGCCAGCATCATCCCGTCCTGGCTGGCGACCCGGATCGATCCGGTCGAGGCGCTGCGTTATGAGTAATCCCGTCCTGAGCCTGCGCGGGATCACCCGCACCTATGTCACCGGGCGCGGCGAGCTGACCGTGCTGCGTGGTGTCGATCTGGACGTCATGCCGGGCGAGATCGTCGGCCTGATCGGGCCATCGGGGTCGGGCAAGTCGTCCTTGCTCCACGCCGCCGGTCTGCTGGAACGGCCCACCGACGGCACGGTGATGATCGACGGCGAGGATGTCGGCGCGCTGGACGAGCGGGCGCGCACGCGCATCCGCCTGAACCGGATCGGCTTCGTCTATCAGTTCCACCATCTGCTGCCCGAGTTCGACGCTCGCGACAACGTCGCCCTGCCGATCCGCATCGCGGGCCGTCCCCAGTCCGAGGCGCGGCGCATGGCCGAGGCGGCGCTGGGGTCGCTGGGTCTGGCCGAGCGGGTCCTTCACCAGCCGGCCCAGATGTCGGGGGGCGAGCAACAGCGCGTCGCCCTGGCCCGGGCGCTCGCCAACCAGCCACGCCTGCTGCTGGCCGACGAGCCGACCGGAAATCTGGATCCCACAACCAGCCAGACGGTGTTCGAGGCGCTCCAGAAGTTGGTCAAGGACACCGGCGTCGCCGCCCTGATCGCCACCCACAACATGGAGCTGGCCGGGCATATGGACCGCGTCTTCGCCCTGAAGGACGGCCATCTGGAAGAACGTCCGGCAGAGAGCCACGCCTACTGAGCCAAGGGTGGGCTGATCGATGCGTGGGCGGTCTGGATCGATCCCCGGGGTGTGGCGATCCGGTCTTTGCGGTTCGGCAGGGGCGGGCTTAGGCTCGCGCCCTCACCGTCGCCGGAGACCGCCCATGATCCGCCTCGTCCTGATTTCGGCCTGTGCCGTCACCCTGGCCGCCTGTCAGCAGCCCGCGTCCGAGCCCGCATCGGCACCCGTCGCCCCGGTGACGGATATCACGCCCACCGCCGCCGCCGACATCCCGCCCGAGGTCGTTGCCGTCGTACAGGCCGCGCGGCCGGGCTTCATCGTTGCCGAGGCCGAGCTGAAGGAACGCGAGGGTCGTCGCTACTATGACGTCGAGGGCACGCTGAACGGCGCCGAGATCGAGTTCGACCTGCTGGAAACACCCCAGGGCTGGACCGTGGTGGAGATCCAGCGCGACATCGCCTGGGTCACGGCCCCCACCGCCGTCCGCGCCGCCGCCGAAACCGCCCGCGCCGGTCTGACCCCCGTCCGCGTCATCGAAAGCACCCAGGCCGCCGACGGCGCGGTGATCTATGAGCTGTTCGCCGAGGGCAAGCCGGATGTCCCGTCGCTGGAGGTCCGCCAGAAGGACGGCAAGGTCGATGTCCTGAAGGAAGTCTGGCCGCACTGAGCGGCCGCTCCCTCCGCGAGTGGCTACTTCTTGCCGGGAACCTGGGTGAAGGGCGAGGTGCCCACGACCACGGCGGGCTTGGCCTTCTCGGCCTTGGGCTTCCGCGTTTCCTTGTTGCTGCGCACCTGACCCTTGGCCATGACCGAACCTCCATGCGCCGCCCGCCGGGAGGGCGAGGTAGGGCGTCTGGCGCTATCCTACAGGAGCGTCACGGCGGTGGCTAACGGAACCCGCTGAGCCGTACGGGCAGCGTGGACAACCCCGACGCGTTCAGGCCATTCTCTCAAAGCGCGTCCACGGCGGATCGCGCCACCGTTGCGGGATGCGCCATGTCGATGTTCGCCCTTGCCGGCATGATGCTGGCGCTGTCCGGCCAGACGACGCCACCGCAGGATAACACCCAACTGCCCGAGGTAGAGGTTCGCGGTCAGGCGGACAGGGACGCCGCTCGAGACTTCGTCGGACGGGTCGCGGCCCCAGCGACCAACCGGCGGCTGGCCCGGTGGCGCGGGCCCGTCTGTCCGGGCGTCGTCAATCTGCGTGCCGACGTCGCCCAGCCTATCCTTGACCGGATCGGAGACGTCGCAGCGGCGCTGGATGTTCCGGTCGGGCAGCCGGGCTGTCGGGCCAATCTGGTGGTCATCTTCACCAATGACGCCGACGGCGTGGCCCGGACCATGATCGACGACGATCCGCGACTGTTCCGCATCGGGGTCGGCGGTCTGGATCGGGGAGCCGCCGCCCTGGATCGGTTCAGGACCAGCGACAGGGCAGTACGCTGGTGGCAGCTATCCATGCCGATTGATCCGCGCACCGGAACCCGCGCAGCCCGCGTGCCCGGCGAGGACACCGGAATGGTCATTGATGATGACCTGGCCTTGGCACTAGGCGATAGCAGTGCATCCGACAGTGTTCTGGGGGCCGCGCCGGTGATCGCGATGACCAGTTCGTCGCGCCTGACCTCGCCCACAGTCGATGCCCTCTTCAAGACCATCGTGATCGTCGACGTGGCCCGGATCGGCGTCCTCGATGCCGGTCGGCTCGGTGACTACCTCGCCATGATCGGTCTGGCCCAGATCGACGACGAGGCCGAGACCGAGGGCTTCGACACCGTCCTGAACCTGTTCACCCTTGGCGGCGACGGCCTGACCGACTGGGACCGCGCCTATCTGTCCAGCCTCTACGGCGAATGGCGCGACCTGCGATCCGCCAACGGCCAGGCGGGTGCGATCGCCGGGGCCATGCGTCGTCAACAGTGAAATCCCCACAGGCCTGTTGACGAGAACACAAACAGAACATAGAACATTCCCGGAACACGCAATCTGGGGATAAGACGATGTCGAGGTGGGTCAGGGATATGCTGTCGCTTGCATCGTGCGGCGGCTTTGTCTGGATGGTCTGGCAGGCGGCGGCACTGGTCGCGTGAGTCGTTTTCGGCCTGCTCGCGAGGATCAGGCCATCACCGACACCGCCGGAAACCAGGGCTTCGTCCACCTCCGGGTCCGCTCGGCCTATTCGTTGCTGGAAGGCGCGATCAAGGCGGGCAAGATTCCGGGGCTGGCCTCGGGTGCCGGAATGCCGGCCGTGGCGGTGGCGGACCGGGCCAATCTGTTCGGGGCGCTGGAGTTTTCCGAGGCCGCCAAGGGGGCGGGGGTTCAGCCGCTGATCGCCTGTGCCCTGCCGGTCACCGGCATCGGCGGCAAGATCGCCGAGCGATGGGCCAAGGTCGCGACCGTGGTGCTGATCGCCCAGGACGAGGCGGGCTGGCTGAACCTGTCGGCCCTGTCGTCCTCGGCCTATCTCGACGCGGGAGACGACGAGCCGGGCGTGCCCTGGTCCAGGGTGGTCGCACATTCCGAGGGGCTGATCCTGTTGTCGGGCGGTCCCGACGGACCTGTCGATCCCCTGTTCGTCCAGTCAAAGCCCGCCGAGGCCCATGCGGCGCTGGCGACGATGGCCGAGGTCTTCGGTGATCGCTTCTACGTCGAACTGCAACGTCACGGCCTGCCCAGCGAGGCCCAGGCCGAACAGGGTCTGGTCGCCTGGGCCTATGACCATGACGTGCCGCTGGTCGCGACCAACGACGTCCACTACGCCAAACAGGCCCAGGCGCGGTCGCATGACGCCCTGCTGTGCATCGCCGACGGCGCCTTCACCGGTCAGGAGGATCGCCGCCGGATCACCGACCAGCACTGGTTCAAGCCGGCCGAGGCGATGCGCGCCCTGTTCGCCGACCTGCCCGAAGCCTGTGACAACACCATCGACATCGCGCGGCGCTGCGCCTTCCTGGTCAAGACCCACGCCCCCATCCTGCCGCGCTTCGACACCGGTGACGGCCGCTCCGAACCCGACGAACTGATGCACCAGGCCCGCGAGGGGCTGAAGGAACGACTGCGACAGGTCACCCCCTCCGCGCCCGAGGCCGACTACTGGACCCGGCTGGAGTGGGAGGTCGGGATCATCCAGCAGATGGGGTTCCCCGGCTATTTCCTGATCGTGGCCGACTTCATCAAATGGGCCAAGTCGCACGGAATCCCCGTGGGGCCGGGCCGGGGGTCGGGGGCGGGGTCGCTGGTCGCTTGGGCCCTGACCATCACCGACCTTGATCCCTTGCGGTTCGGGCTGCTGTTCGAGCGGTTCCTGAACCCCGAACGGGTCTCCATGCCCGACTTCGACATCGACTTCTGTCAGGAGCGGCGCGAGGAGGTCATCGACTACGTCCAGCAGCGGTACGGCCGCGACCGCGTGGCCCAGATCATCACCTTCGGCACGCTCCAGGCCCGCGCCGTGCTGCGCGACGTCGGCCGGGTGCTGCAGATGCCGCTCGGCCAGGTCGATCGCCTGGCCAAGATGATCCCGAACAACCCGGCCAGTCCCACGACGCTGGCCCAGGCGATCGAGATCGAGCCCCGGCTGAAGGAGGCACGCGACGCCGAACCGGCGGTGGCCAAGCTGCTGGCCACGGCGCTGGAGCTGGAGGGGCTGTACCGCAACGCCTCGACCCACGCGGCGGGCATCGTCATCGGCGACCGGCCCCTGGTCGAGCTGACGCCGCTTTATCAGGACCCGCGCTCGGACATCCCGGCCACCCAGTTCAACATGAAATGGGTCGAGCCGGCCGGTCTGGTGAAGTTCGACTTCCTGGGCCTGAAGACCCTGACGGTGCTGGACCGGGCCTCGACCTATCTCAAACGGCGCGGCGCGGCGCAGGATTTCAACCTGCTGCCGCTGGACGACACCCGCACTTATGAGCTGATGGCGTCGGGCCAGACGGTCGGGGTGTTCCAGCTGGAATCGCAAGGGATGCGCGACACCCTGCGCAAGATGCGCTGCGGCTCCATCGAGGAGATCACCGCGCTGATCTCGCTGTATCGCCCCGGCCCGATGGAGATGATCGACACCTATATCGACCGCAAATTCGGGCGGGCCGAGGTCGATTACCTGCACCCCTCGCTGAAGGAGACCCTGTCCGAGACCTACGGCGTCATCATCTACCAGGAACAGGTGATGAAGATCGCCCAGATCCTGGCGGGCTATTCGCTCGGCGAGGCCGACCTTCTGCGCCGGGCCATGGGCAAGAAGAAGAAGGAGGAGATGGACGTCCAGAAGGCGCGCTTCATCAAGGGTGCCTCCGAAAAATCCGTGCCGGAACAGCAGTCGGACACCATCTTCGAACTGGTGGCCAAGTTCGCCGGATACGGCTTCAACAAGTCGCACGCCGCCGCCTATGCCCTGATTTCGTACCAGACGGGCTGGCTCAAGGCGAACCATCCGGTCGAGTTCTTCGCGGCCTCGATGTCGCTCGATCTGTCCAACACCGACAAGCTGGCGGTCTTCTATCAGGACGCCCGCAAGTTCGACGTGCCGGTGCGCGCGCCCGACGTGAACCGGTCCTCCGCCGACTTCGACGTGGCCCAGGAAGACGACAAGGGCGTGGTCCTCTATGCGCTCGGCGCCATCCGCAACGTGGGTCTTGAGGCCATGAAGCACGTCGTCGAGGTGCGCGAGACCGGTGGGCGGTTCGCCGACATCTTCGACTTCCTCGAACGGGTCGATCCGCGCGCCGTGAACAAGCGGGCGCTGGAAGGTCTGGCCAAGGCGGGCGCGTTCGACACTCTCCACCCCAACCGGCGACAGCTGTTTGAACAGGCCGACGTCCTGATGGCCTATTGCCAGTCGGTCGCGGCCGAGCGCGCCTCGTCCCAGGTATCTCTGTTCGGCGCCGACCAAGCCCATGCCGCCCGGCCGCGGCTGAAGGCCGTCGAGCCGTGGATCGGGCCGGAACAGCTGGATCACGAACTGTCGGCCGTCGGCTTCTACCTGTCGGGTCACCCGCTGGAGGACATGGTCCCCGCGCTGAAGAGGAAGCGCGTCACCTTCGTCGCCGAGGCTACGGCCCTGGCCGAAAGCGGGCACGAGGCCTTCATGATGGCGGGCGTTGTGCGCCGTCGGCAGGAGCGGGCCAGCGCGCGCACCGGCGAGAAATTCGCCTTCGTCACCTTCTCGGACCCGACCGGCGAGTTCGAATGCCTGTTCCCGCCCGAGCAACTGCGCAAATGCCGGGAGGTGCTGGAGGTCGGCACCTCGGTCCTGGTCCGTATCCGCGCCAAGGCCTCGGACGGTGAGGTCCGGTTCTTCGGCGACGACGCCTCGCGGCTGGAGGCGATGATCGACGATTCGACGGCGGGTCTGCGCGTCCACGTCTCGGCGCGCGGCACGGACCCGGAGGCGATCCGCTCGCGGCTGGAACGGTCGCTGGCGACCGATCGGGGCGGCAAGGGTGGGGAGGTGTCGCTGGTCGCCTCGCTCGACGGCCGGCGCGAGGTCGAGCTGAAACTGCCCGGCCGCTACCGGCTGGACGGTGCCCTGCGCGGTGCGCTGAAGTCCGCGCCGGGTGTCCTGATGCTGGAGGACGCGTGATGGCCGGCCATAGTGGTGCTTCCCCGCTTTCCGCCTCCGCCCTGACCCGCTAAGCCCGTCGTTCGTCCTGTCCGGAGTCGCCCCCATGTCCGCCCGCACCCTGTTCGTCTCCGTCCTCGCGCTCGCCGCCGTCTGCGGCCTGTCGGCCCCGGCCGTCGCACAGGATGCGGCGACGATCGCTACGGCCGAGCAGCTGCGCGACCAGGTGCTGAGCCAGAACGTGGCGCTCGACTACGTCACCCAGCTGACGACCCGGTTCGGCCCGCGCCCTGCCGGTTCACCGTCGGAACAGGCCGCCGCCGCCTGGTCCGCCGAATATCTGAAGGGGCTCGGCTTCAAGAATGTCCGCATCCAGTCCTTCCCCCTGGTCGGCTGGGAACGGGGCGAGGAGAGCGCCGCGATCGTCGGTGAACACGCGCAAAGGCTGGTCGTCGCCGCCCTGGGCCACTCGATCGCCACGCCCGCCGGCGGGATCGAGGCCGAGGTCGTTCGCTTCACCACGCTCGAGGCCCTGATAGCGGCGCCGGCGGGGTCGCTGGCCGGCAAGATCGCCTATGTCGACGCGGGTCAACTGGTCGCCAATCAGGACGGCTCGGGCTACGGCCCCCTGACCCGCATCCGGGGCGCGGGGCCCAATGAGGCTGCAAAGAAAGGCGCGCTGGCCTTCATCATGCGCTCGGTGGGATCGGACGATCACCGGATGCCGCACACCGGCACGACCCGCTATGTCGACGGCAAGGTGCCGCTGCCGGGCTTTGCGCTGAGCGCGCCCGATGCCGATCAGCTCAGCCGTCTGTTGACCCTGGGCGAGCCGGTGCGCCTGCGCCTGTCATCCACGGCCCGCACCTATGAGACGACGTCCCAGAACGTCATCGCCGATGTGCCCGGACGGGTGCGGCCGGACGAGATCGTGCTGCTGGGCTCGCACCTGGACAGCTGGGACCTGGGCACCGGCGCCATCGACGACGGGGCAGGGGGTGCCATCACCATCGCGGCGGCCAAGGCCATCCTGGATCAGGGCGGGGCCGAACGCACCGTCCGTGTCGTCCTGTTTGGTGCCGAAGAGGTGGCCCAGCCGACCAATACCGGCAACGGCGGCGGGGCCTATCTGCGCAGTCTGACCCCCGCCGAACTGGCCGGTCACGTCTTTACCGGCGAGAGCGATTTCGGCGCCGACCGCATCTATTCGCTGGGCCTGCCGGTGGGGGCCCAGACGTCGGAGTTCGCGCGGATCGCCGGGCGGGTGCTGTTCCCGATCGGGGTCCTGCCGGCCGGTCAGCCCGAGCTCAACGGCGGCGCCGACATCGGGCCGATCGTACAGGCGGGGGTGCCCGTGTTCGGCCTGAACCAGGACGGGATCCGCTATTTCGACCTGCACCACACCGCCGATGACACCCTGGACAAGATCGACCCGGTCCAGATGACCCAGAACGTCGCCGCCTGGACCGCACTGGTCTGGCTGGCCGCCAATTCCGACGTCGATTTCCGCGCGATGAAGCCGGTGACCCCGCCGGCACCCTGAACCGAAACCGGTGGACGATCGCGCGCCGTGCAGGTAGCGCAGAAACGCCGCCGGAGGGTCTCCGGCGGCGTTGCGGGCGTGGCGAAATGGTAGACGCAGCAGACTTAAAATCTGCTTCCTCACGGAGTGCCGGTTCGAGCCCGGCCGCCCGCACCAGGCTTCAGTTCGGCGCGGCCGCCCCGTCGTCCGACCGGGTCATCATGGCCTTTTCAGTGTCGTCGCCCTCCATCGTCAGGGTGACGGCGGGCTTGCCGGCCTGGAACTCTTCCATGGCGGTGGCCTTGCGGGCGCGCATGGCGTCGGCGAGGGCGTCCATGTCGAGACCGGCGGCGCGGGCCTGGGCGAACATGCCTTCGGCGCGTTTTTCCTCTTCCTCGACGTGGTGCTCGATCGCTTCCGACAGCACCTTGACCTTGGCGTCGTAGAAGTCCTCGTCCGGGCTCATCGCCTCGATCTCGTTGATCAGCAGCTTGGCGCTGTCATGCTCGACATAGGCCTCGTCCAGCAGGTCTTCCTCGATCTTGCCGCGACAGGCCGGATAGAAGATCTCCTCTTCGATCGCGGTGTGGACCTTCAGCTCCAGACAGGCCTGATGGGCCAGGGTCTGCTTCTTCGACGGGCTGGTGGCCTTCTCGAAGGCTTCGAAAATCTCCTCGACCTTGCGGTGGTCGGCCTTCAACAGGGCGACGGCATCCATCTCTTCGTACGACTGGGCCATGGGGTGTCTCCTTGCACTGGCTGCTCAGAAAAAGCGGAGGGCGAACACCGGTTCCAAAGAGAACGACTCGCAGAAATCATTGAGGAATTGTCCAGTTCCGCACAAATGATGAGAGCCTGAATGCCAGATCGCTCTTGCCGGGACATGGCCATTCTCGTCACTGTCACGCCTGCGCAATACCGGCCCGGTACAGGGTCGGCCGAACCGAATCGCTGGAGCCCCCGCCTTGAACCTCGCGCCATTGATCGCCGCTGCCCTAGTCGCAACCCTGCCGGTCGCGGCTCAGGCCGAGACGCCGCGCGAGGCGTCGGCATCGGCCCAGCCCGCCCTGATCGTCACCATCGTCGTCGATCAGCTCGGAGCCAATCTGTTCAACCAGTATCGCGGACG